>JADFUO010000414.1 GCA_015222115.1 Bacteroidota bacterium
ATGAATTGATTTCAATTTTTGTTAAAAGTATTGAAACAGCATCAAAATCAAAACACACTTCTTAATTCGTTGTTCAAATGTTCGTTATTCAATTTTACATGAGGCTGAACAGTAACTTAAAATTAACATAAAACATAACAATGCTGATAAAGACTTATGGTAGTGCCATAATCGGGGTTAATGCGATAATCATAACCGTTGAAGTGAATATTGATAAGGGTATCCAGTTTTTTATGGTAGGTTTGCCTGATAGCGCTGTTAAAGAAAGCCATCAGCGTATTGAAGCTGCATTGGGAAATAACGGTTATAAAATTCCTGGGAAAAAGATAGTAATAAACATGGCTCCGGCTGATATCCGTAAAGAGGGCTCGGCCTACGACCTTACAATTGCAGTTGGTATTCTTGCAGCTTCCGGGCAAATTAAGTCAGAAAAAGTTGATGATTATGTTATTATGGGCGAGCTTTCATTAGATGGCGGATTACAACCGATAAAAGGTACACTGCCAATTGCTATTGAAGCAAGACAGGAGGGTTTTAAAGGATTTATCCTGCCAAAGGAAAATGCAAGAGAAGCAGCTATTGTTAATGATATTAAAGTATATGGGGTTGAAAACATTAAACAAGTCATTGATTATTTTAATGAAGAAATTACACTTGAGCCAACAATAATCAATACCAGGGATGAATTTTACTCTCGGTTAAATGATTATGAGTTTGATTTCTCAGATGTAAAAGGACAGGAAAACATAAAAAGATCGCTGGAAATTGCTGCTGCCGGTGGGCATAATGTTATATTGATAGGTCCTCCCGGCTCAGGGAAAACCATGCTGGCAAAACGTATGCCGTCTATCCTGCCACCTTTGAATTTGCATGAAGCACTGGAAACAACAAAAATTCATTCAGTTGCAGGCAAAATAGACAGGAATGCATCTTTGATTTCTGTCCGCCCTTTTCGCTCTCCGCATCATACCATAAGTGACGCAGGACTTGTTGGAGGTGGAAGTTTTCCTCAGCCGGGTGAAATATCACTGGCTCAAAACGGTGTACTGTTTTTAGATGAATTGCCCGAATTTAAACGAACTGTTCTTGAAGTAATGCGACAACCTATGGAAGACAGGGTTGTAACAATTTCAAGGGCAAGAATTTCGATTGAATATCCGGCAAGTTTTATGTTGATTGCTGCTATGAATCCTTGTCCTTGTGGATATTACAACCATCCTGATCACGAATGTGTATGCGGACCGGGAATCGTCCAGAAATACCTTAATAAAATTTCCGGTCCATTGCTTGACCGCATAGATATTCATGTTGAAGTAGTACCTGTTCCTTTTAAAGAATTAACCGATGCCAGCCCCGGAGAGAAAAGTCAAGTTATAAGAGAACGGGTTGTTGCTGCCAGAAAAATTCAGGAAGAAAGATATAAAGACAATGAAAATATTCATTGTAACGCTCAAATGACGAGTAAACAATTAAGGGCAATTTGTAAAATAAATGAAGCAGGCAATACTTTACTTAAAAATGCAATGGAAAAATTAAGCCTTTCAGCCCGTGCCTACGACAGAATACTTAAAGTTTCGCGCACAATTGCAGACTTTGCAAACAGCCCCGATATTAAAACAGAACATCTTGCCGAAGCTATTCATTACCGTAGTCTGGACAGGGAAAATTGGGGTGCATAATTCTTTGGCAACCTTTCACAACTTAAATAGTGTTTGCATGAAAACGCCAATAACTGCGTTATACTCATCTTAAAACCCAGTCATCCATACGGACTCCTGAGTTTTAAGATTTCGTCCCGAGTACTCGGGATTCTTAACGTTTTCTTATCAAACACTGAGTTTTCGTGCAAGGACTAAATAGCTGATTAGAATTGAGAATTGAGATTTAAGAATTAAAATTTTAGATTTTAGATTTATACTGCAAGCCCTGTTGATCAAGCTACACCGTTCCATTAGGAGTTATTAGTATCATATTAAATGTTTAATTTTTTAATAATTAAGCTGGATTTACTTATACATTAACTATTTTTGCTAATTATGAAAAAAACCGGAATAATATTATTTTTCCTCACATATTTTTTTTTAGCTTTAATTTGCAATTTATCAGGGCAGCAATTGTACGATTGTACAATTGGCGAAGGTTATAAACTTCCGTCACGCAGTAATATCAGCCGGCTTTTTGCTTATGATGAAAATTTTTATTATTCCCTGCGATTGAATAAAAAGGGCTCTCTAACTTATAATGCCAAAGGCTCAGGAGTTTATGTTGAAAAATTTGACAAAAATCTTAATCATCTCATTTCCACTGAAATTAACCTACCTCAATTAAATAATATCAGGAAATTAATTCCAAAGCAATTTTTTGTAGCTAATAACAATTTTGTGATTTTTGCTAATCAATACGACATAAATAATAAAACAGCACAAAGCTTTATACTGTCCTTTGATGAGAACGGAGAAATTACCGGCAAGCCGGAGTTTCTTGGTGAAATAATTGATGTTTCAAAAAAAGACTTTGATGAAT
>JADFUO010000415.1 GCA_015222115.1 Bacteroidota bacterium
AAGAAAACGCCAATAACTGCGTTACGCTCATCTTAAAACTCAGTCATCCGTACGGACTCCTGATTTTTAAGATTTCGTCCCGAATACTCGGGATTCTTGACGTTTTCTTATCAAACACTTAGTTTTCGTGCAAAGACTAAGTATAGACTTCATAAAAGTTTGATAATATCAACATAATAACAACTAATGATCCCGAAAGTTTTCGCATTAGCGTTAATTAAAATACTGCGATTTTGATATTTATTTGTTTGGGTTATAGGGTTATGGTTAGGAGGCCTGTTTGGTTTAGAGGTAAGGGTAAAGTTTTTTCACACCTAACCTTTTCCCTTTTACCCAAACCGGCTTCCTAACCTTTACCATTACCATTATTCATTTATTCATATAAAATAATTATTTTGATATTATGGACAACTCAATATAGAGTAGCTCTTCAATCTTGGTATAAAATTTGCTTTATTTTCCGATAAATTTTGATTTAAATTTATATTAAATGATGAAGAAATTTGTTTTGATAATTTTATTGTTATGTTCAGCTTATTTACTTTCTTCTCAAACTATTAAAGTTGTAAATAAAAATAATTTCAAGCCAATTGAAAATGTAGCTGTTTTTAATCTTGATCATACCAAAACTATTTTATCAAATACTAATGGTGAAGCTAATCTTGAAAATTTTAATAAAAATGACACTCTGATTTTTCAGCATACATCATACATTGAATTAATAATTCCTTTTGAATCAATTTATAAATATAATTATCTGATAAAACTTACTGAGAAATCGGTTAATTTGAGTGAAATTGTAGTTTCTGCAAGCAAATGGGAGCAGAATAAAAATGAAGTTCCTAATAGAATAACAACTATTTCGGCAAAAGAAATTGCCTTTAACAATCCTCAGACTTCTGCAGATTTATTAGGAAATTCAAATGAAGTATTTATACAGAAAAGCCAGCTCGGAGGAGGAAGCCCCATGATAAGAGGCTTTGCTGCAAATTCAATATTGCTTGTTGTGGATGGTGTTAGAATGAACAATGCTATCTACCGTAGCGGTAATCTGCAAAATATAATTACGCTTGATCCGAATATTATTGAAAGTGCCGAAGTTATTTTTGGTCCCGGAACCATTATATATGGTAGCGATGCACTTGGTGGTGTTATGGACTTTCATACAAAAAATATTAAATTATCACATAATAATAAATCAAAAATATTAGCTAATGCACTTACCAGATATTCAACGGCAAGTAATGAAAAAACAGGTCATTTTGATATAAATTTCGGAAGAAAAAAATGGGGATTTCTAAGTAGTGTAAGTTACAGTGATTTTGATGATCTTCGCATGGGAACAATTCATAATGATGAATTTGAGAGAAAGGAATATGTTACTCAAATCAATGGCTTAGATTCGATTGTAAAAAACAGCAATGTGAATATACAGAAATTTTCGGGTTATAGTCAAATAAATTTAATGCAGAAAATACGATACCGTCCTTCTGAAAAGATTGATTTTATTTATAGTTTTTTTTATTCCAATACTTCTGATATTCCAAGATATGACAGACTGATACAATATAGTGACGGTTACCTGAAATATGCAAAATGGTATTACGGTCCTCAAAAATGGATGATGCATGACCTGAAAATATTTATTAATGATACTACTAAGATTTTTGATAATGCTCAAATCACACTTGCATTTCAGGATGTGGAGGAGAGTCGCAATGACCGAAAATACAGAAAATCCGATTTAAGGATAAGAACCGAAAAAGTTAATGCTTATTCGGTAAATTTTGATTTTTATAAAAAAATCAAAAAAAAGAGTATATTATTTTATGGTGTTGAAGCAGTATATAATAAGGTAAATTCAACGGGTGTTAAAAAAAATATTGAAACAGGAGAAGTCTCTCCAACATCAAGCCGCTATCCTGATGGCGGAAGTACTTATACTACATTTGCCGGATATATTAGTTTTAAATCAAATATTAGTGAAAAAATTACTTTTTCTACGGGTTTGAGGTATAGTTATGTTATTTTACATTCAAAATTTATTGACAAGTCATTTTTTGATTTCCCGTTTAATAAAATTGATATTAATACAGGGGCTTTAAATGGTTCATTAGGTCTGGTTTACAGGCCATCTGAAACATGGCAATTTAATATTAATGCTTCTTCCGGTTTTAGGGCGCCTAACCTTGATGATGTTGCTAAGGTTTTTGATTCGGAACCCGGTAATGTTGTCGTTCCTAACGAAAATCTGAAACCCGAATATGCCTATAATATTGATGTTGGTTTAATTAAAAATATTTCTGATAAGACAGAAATTAAAGCAACCGTTTTTTATACATATTTAATTGATGCTATGGTTAGAAGGGATTTTTTATTTAATGACTCATCATATATTTGGTATGATAGTGTATATAGCAAAGTTGAAGCCGTTGTAAATACAGGTAAAGCATATATATATGGTGGAAGTGTTTCATGTAATTCCGATATTTCAAATCATTTTACTTTTAGAACAAATTTAACTTATACTCATGGTGTGGATGAAGAAGATATACCTCTCAGGCATGTTGCACCTTTGTTTGGAAGTACTGCAATAGGCTATAAAACTGAAAAATTCAGAGTTGAGTTATTTGCCATTTATAATGGAAAGATCAGTTATAAAAATTTGTCATTCAGCGAAAGAAACAAAGCATATTTGTATGCAAAAGATGCGGACGGAAATCCTTATTCTCCATCATGGTGGACAATGAATATTAAAGCTTCGGTTAAACTTAATCCTGTAATAGAATTAGATGCAGGTATTGAAAACTTACTTAACTACCGCTATCGCCCGTATTCATCAGGAATATGTGCACCCGGAAGGAATTTTATTATTGCAATCAGGGGAAGTTTTTAGAGTTATATTTTATAACGATACACCAATCCTAAAATCAAGAAAGTCAGCAACATGACGGTGGGCTTTTAAACTAACACCTGCAAAAAATTTATCTGTTATTCTGAAAACCAGTCCATATCTCTGATAATAAAAATCATCAACTTTGTATGGTTTGTAAAAGTAAATACCAATTTGCTGACTGAAAATAAAACGGCCGAGCAGAAATTCATTTCCAAACATAATTCCACCTCTTTGGTAGTCGCCGCTAAAATTTTCGTCTCTTTTAATTTCTTCTTTTTTAGCACCGTCAACTAACCATTCCAAACCTGCTGTTAATGCATTAATTCTTCCAATCTGCCAACTTTTGCTTGCCGAAAATCCGAATATAAAATACTTTTTGAATTCATAATGATTTAACTGCTTGGCAGACGCAAAAAAAACAAAATCCGTTCGTTTTTGTGGTTTGTGAAGTTCTCGCCAGTTTATTTTTTTTCTTTTCTTTAATTTTAATGAATGAAAATAATAATCT
>JADFUO010000010.1 GCA_015222115.1 Bacteroidota bacterium
ATGGGTTAATGCTGCCACCGAGCCAAACAGTCCCACAATTACAGTTACTATCCAAAATGGTCATATGATTACATATACCCAGAGTAATAAGGAAGTAAATAATCTTGTAGTTGAAACTGGTGGTAAGATTTATAGAAACCATATCTCATCTTATTATTATTTAAATGTTTATGGAAATATTACTTGTGATGGTACAATTGGAAACGGAAGTACTTATGACTGTTTTTCATTACATCCTGAAGGTATTAATATGAATATCAGCGGAAGCGGTGAATGTAAGTTTGGAAGGATATATAAAAATACAACAACAAATACAACGACAAATTTGACATTGGATATAGATGTTGAAGTTTATTATAATAGTACAGCTAATGCAGTTTATAATAATGCGGCAAGCACAACACTCAACATCATTATAAACCCGGGCTATACTTTAGAACTTCATGGAACAATAGAGTTTAAATACACAAGTACAAGATTATTAACATTACTTATTAATTCCGATGCAACAGGAACCGGTGCATTGTTAGATAATGGTGTTGATCATTCCGATGCAAATAATACAAGTGTTGAGCAGTATTTAGTTTTTAATAACAGTGGAAATACAGAGTATCATTTTGTTTCAATTCCGGTTGCAAATCACCTTGTTGAGAATAGCTTAAATAATTATTATGTCTATCCTTATAATGAAACAAATAATAGCTGGAGTTATTTGTCAACCGGCGATAATTTGGAAGTGGGCAAAGGTTATGCGGTTTTTTATTCGGGTAACCAAAATACTACTGTTACTTTTTCAGAAACATTAAACACAGGCGATCAAACCATAGCCGTGACCAAAACAAATTATTCAGGTACTCCGGCTGATGATAACTGGAATTTGGTAGGAAATCCTTTTCCATCGCCGATTGATTGGGATGATGTAACACCAACAAACATTGAATCTGCAATTTATACCTGGAATAGTTCAACCTTGGTATATGCGAGTTATAGTAGTGGAACCGGAACGAATGGATATAATAATGATGGGATCATTCCTGCTATGCAAGGCTTTTTTGTGCATGCAACAAATTCAGGAAATTTTACAATTCCACAATCAGCAAGAGTTAATGATCATTCGCAGGGGTATTTGAAAAATGCTGAAAATATCAGTAATGTTTTACGATTAAAGACTGCCGGAAACGGATATAATGACGAGACAATTGTCAGGTTTATTGAAAATGCAAGTAATGGTTTTGACGGGGAATATGATGCATATAAATTTTTTTCCGGTTCGGATAGTGTGCCGCAATTATATACACATGCAGTTGACAATAATAAATTGTCAATTAATGCATTACCGTTTTTTTTGAATACGGTGATAGTGCCTTTGAACTTTGAAGTAGGGGTTCAGGGTGAATATTCAATTACAGCAACAGGGTTAGAAGGCTTCAGCGATCTATTTAGTATCGTTTTGGAAGATTTATTGGAAAACATTACTCATGATTTACTTGAAAATCCGGTTTATGAATTTTCGGCAAACCCTGATGACGATGAGGAAAGGTTTTTACTGCATTTTGATGGAGTTACATTATTAGATGAATTATTTTCTAATAACGAGATAGAGATTTATTCACACGAAGAATTTATTTACATAAAGAATAATTCAAATGAATCGATTAAAGGAGAGATATCAATTTATAATATTCTTGGTCAAAATATTTATTCTGCAACCCCGCAAAACATTTCCTTAAACAGAATAAGCCCCAATTGTAAAACAGGCAATTATATCGTAAAGCTTCAAACAGGCAATAATGTTTACACACAAAAAATATTTATAAAATAATTTATTCTAACCTTAAAAAATCCGAAATAAAATGAAAAAATATTTAAAATTCATTCTGTTATTTATTACCGTGATATTGATTTCAATAACATTAAATGTTTATGCAGACAGAACACCCAATCCGCCACCTCAGGGCGGTGACAAACCTCCAGTTGGTGGTGGTGCACCAATTGGAAGCGGATTAGTAATTCTGTTGGTTTTAGGATCAGGTTATGGTGCAAAGAAATTCTATGATTATAAGAAGAAGAAATTGTTGGATTGATTTACGGAAGACAGAAGCTAGAAGACAGATTACAACCACCCCCAGCCCCTCCTTAACTAAGGAGGGGAGTAAAACAGAGGTTTATGAAAATAGATAAAACTTTACCTTTATTTGAGGAGAGGAGTAATAGGCATTAAGGAAATTAATAAAATTCCCCTCCTCCCGATAATTATCAGGATAAAGAGGGGAGTAATGGGTATTAAAAAATTCCCCTCCTAATTTTAGGAGGGGTTAGGGGTGGTAAAATTGCTTACCATGAAAGAAAGTCAAATACATAATCGTAAAGAGTTAGAAGAGGTCAGAAGACTTTTGCGAAAGACCCTTACGCCCGCAGAAGCAACTATGTGGAAAGCATTGCAAAAAAGCAAGTTAGATGGAAGAAAATTTAGACGCCAGCATAGTGTTGAAGATTATATCCTTGATTTTTACTGTCCTTCTGAGAAATTAGCCATAGAGTTGGATGGTATGCCACATTTTTCAATTATTGGAGCCAAACAAGATATAAAAAGAGATAAGTATTTAAATTCATTAAGTATACAAGTTTTGAGATTTGAGAACAGGGATATTTATAATAATCTTAGGGGTGTTTTGGGGTTTATTATGGATAATTTTAAAAGAAATAAATAAAACCAACCACCCCCAGCCCCTCCTTAACTAAGGAGGGGAGTAATAAGTATAAGGATATTAATAAAATTTCCCTCCTCATAATTCGATAACCATCTGGATAAAAAGGGGAGTGATAGGTATAAAAAAATTCCCCTCCTAATTTTAGGAGGGGCTAGGGGTGGTTAAAATAAAAAGTAATCAAAAAAAGACGGCATTAAATTTTACCGCCTTTCTTGATAAATCAAAATATTATTTTCTTAAACTGAATTTTGCATGTCCAATCACATTATCTCCTTCAAATATTTCAACTTTATAAAGCCCTGTCGTCATTTCCTGTGTTTGTCTTTTTGTCCAGTATAAACAAATATCCATAGATTTGTTTTGATAATCTATTGATTTTTTAATTGAGTATTGCAATTTCTCCCCTTGGTAAATAAATGAATATTCATCACCTCTTCCCTTGGTTAATATTTTATTATCAGGACGTGCGATTCTAACATAGATTTCTTTGTTACCGGCAGGTATGATGGCGTTTTCACTTAAAGTGAAACAAGTTTTAATTTTATTAACCCTGCGAGCTTTGTCGGTAATACTTTCTTTGCCACCCGACCTTGAACGTATTGCATTGGCAGTAACTTTATAAGTTTTTAATACCGATGCTTCTTCAACCTTTTCTGTGAGTTCTCCGGTAACCTTTGTTAATTCTACATTTTTCTTTAGTTCAAGCTGGTATTCGCGTTTAATTTTTATATTCTCATTAGTTAATTCCTTGTTAAGTCTGTATAAAGAATCCATTTGATGTACATAACCCTGGGCGACTTTTTGCAGGAGCCTTAATTTCTTCTTAACCTTGTAATATTCCCATTGTGTATTAAGGAGCTTTTTAATCTCTCTTGCGTTTGCTTGAATAATGCTGTCTTTTACAAATAAAGAATCCGATAATGTTCCGTATTCTTCTTTGATACTGTTGTGCTCCGTAAGTAATGAATCAAGCTCGGATTGCAACTCTACTCTCTGATTTTCTTTTTCGGTGAGCAAGGTATTTAGGTTTGACTTTGTTAGTACCAACCATACTGCTAAAGCCACAATTATTGCAATCAAAATACCGACTATTATTTTTAGTGTATTAGAAGACTTTTTGACTGTTACAGGTTCATTTTTGGGAGGTTTTGTATGCTCATTCATAGTTCATTAATTTTTGGTTTTTGCAAATATAATATTTTTTTAGAGAATTTTCAATTAGAACACAGAATATAAATGGAACTAATCTATGGTTTAGGGGTAAAGGTAAGGATGCCAGTGTAGTTTAGGGGTAAAGGTTATGTGAAAAAAACCTTACCCTAACCTTCACCCAAACCGGCATCTTAACCTTAACCTTTACCATTCAATTAGTTATTAGGTAAAGGTAAGGATGCCAGTATAGTTTGGGGTAAAGGTTATGTGTTTTTTCTGTTATCTTTAAACTTATTCCATGCTTCAGCCAATTTATATAACTGCCTTCCCGATATGTCATAGATTTTTATTAATTCTGAACATAAATCAATTTTAATAGCATAAATATCTTTTATTTGTTCGATACTTACAATAGTTTCATTACATTCCCCCATTGCATCATCCAAATACTTTTGAAAACCAGCCTTCTGATGCCTTTTTGCATACCCTTCTGCAATTAATCGGGGTATTGCTTTGCAAGACCTTGATATTTGACTTTTTAAATCATATTTTTCAGATTCAGGTAAAAAGGGTATTAAATTCTTCATTACCTTTAGCATTGAATCGTATGTTACCTGATACACAATTAAGTCTTTGAAACTTGTTATTTTTTTATTTGAAGAAGAGTTCATATTTAAAAAGTTTAGGGGTAAAGGTAAGGATGCCAGTGTAGTTTAGGGGTAAAGGTTATGTGAAAAAAACTTTACCCTAACCTTCACCCAAACCGGCCTCCTAACCATCACCTTTACCCAATTTTGTTAGTTGTTAGGTAAGGGTTATTATGC
>JADFUO010000416.1 GCA_015222115.1 Bacteroidota bacterium
GGCTCGGAGATGTGTATAAGAGACAGGATGAAGATGATTTACATGATATTGATTTAGAGGATAGTTTGGAATGGTAAATGTTAAACGTTATATGTTATTAGTTATAAGTTATATTAATTAGATTTCGTCCATTAAGTCAAACAATTTTTAAATTAAAGCACCAAATAACAAAAATAGAAATTAAGAAAAAATATGTTTCAAATTGTAAGAAAACAGGAAATGGCGAAAAGAACGATTATTCGTTTTGATATTGATGCTCCCAAAATTGCTAAAAAAATAAAAGCCGGACAATTCATTATTTTAAGAGTTAATGAAACAGGCGAACGGATTCCACTTACTGTGGCTGATAAAGATGAATTTGCCGGGATAATTACAATAATTTTCCAGATTGTAGGAAAAACCACAGCTTTAATGCGTACATTAAACGAAGGCGATGTTATTCTTGATGTTGTTGGTCCACTTGGAAAACCTGCCGAAATTGAAAAAACCGGAACTGTTGTCATGGTTGGCGGTGGAACCGGTGTTGCTATTCTTCATCATGTTGCCAAGGCATTTAAAGAAGCCGGAAATTACGTTATCGGTATTATTGGTGCTCAGGAAAAAGAAATGCTCATCATGGAAAATGAGATGATTTCAATTTGTGATGAACTTGTTGTTACTACCGATGACGGAAGTTATGGTGAGCGGGGATTTGTTACAATGCCTCTGGGAAAATATCTTGATGAAAGATATGATATAAAATTAGTTTATGCTATCGGTCCGATTGTTATGATGAAAAATGTGTGCAAGCTTACTAAAAAATATAAAACACTTACTATGGTGAGCCTCAACCCTATTATGATCGACGGCACGGGTATGTGTGGCGGTTGCAGAGTGAAAATAGATGGCGAAACTAAATTTTGTTGTGTTGATGGTCCTGATTTTGATGGGCATAAAGTTGATTTTGATGAACTTGAAAAAAGGAATTCATTGTATTTAAAAGACGAAAAAGATTCATTATTATATTCCATCAGGTAAATAATATATTATTTTATAAATAAATCGTAACTATTCAGCTTGAAAAAAATGTTAATAACTTTTTAAACCTAATTATAAAAAACACATAAGATATGCTTGAACAAGATGTAAGATATCTCAAATATAAAACATATTTAAGTTTTTATTGTCCACATTGCAAGAATACTTTTAATGTTGAAAGAAAGCATGAAAAATCGCTGATTTTTAATGCTGTATATAAGAAAGAAGATATAGTACTAAAGTTAAGTCCATTTCTTGATGTTTTTGATATAAAAGCATCTGTTCCGATTAAAGATGGTGATATATTGGATGACTTGCTTTGCCCGAGTTGTAAGAAAAGCCTGATCAATCATAAAGTTAAATGTAAAGAATGTGGATCTAATGTCGGAGAAGCTATTATTTCGGCTTATGCCAAATTAATACCCTTTTATTTTTGTCTGAAGCACGGTTGTGAATGGCACGGGATTAGTAAAGAAGATGAGAAGAAAATAAAATTAAAGATACCACGTCAGGCAATGCCTGAACAGGACCAAAAACTTAGGATTGATAATTTTCAGGAAGTTCCATTTGGCTACACATCCGAATTAGCTCTTCTTGAAGCTGGCAGGTGTTTGCAATGCAAAAACCCAAAATGTGTTGAAGGTTGTCCGGTTAATATTGATATTCCTTCATTTGTTGCATTGATTGCAGAAGAAAAATTTAATGAAGCTGCAAAAAAGATAAAAGAACGCAATATTCTTCCCGCATTATGCGGACGTGTTTGCCCACAGGAAGACCAGTGTGAAGCAAAATGTGTCCTTGGAATAAGGGATGAACCAGTTGCAATAGGCAGACTGGAAAGATTTGCAGCCGATTATGAAAGAAAAATGGATATGGTAGAAGTTCCGGTTATTAATAATGATACCGGTAAAAAAATTGCTGTTATCGGTTCAGGACCCGGAGGATTAACTGTTGCTGCCGACATGCGGCAATTAGGTTATTCGGTTACTATTTATGAAGCTCTGCATGAAGCAGGAGGAGTTTTAACTTATGGTATTCCCGAATTCAGGTTGCCAAAATCAATTGTTCAGTTTGAAATTGACTATCTGAAAAAAATGGGTTGCAGAGTTGAATTGAATCATATTATTGGTAATATACTTACTATTGATGAATTGCTTGAGCATTTTGATGCCGTTTACATTGGTGTTGGTGCAGGACTGCCCTGGTTTATGGGTATTGAAGGTGAAAGTTTAGGCAATGTCTATTCAGCAAATGAATTCCTTACAAGGATGAACCTTATGAAAGCATATAAATTTCCTGAATACGACACCCCAATGCCAAAAGGAAATAAAGTTGCAGTTATCGGTGGTGGTAATGTAGCAATGGATTGTGCCAGAACAGCTATCAGAACAGGAGCAAATGAAGTAACAATAGTTTACCGTAGGTCGCGCCATGAATTACCTGCACGTGCCGAAGAAGTTCATCATGCCGAAGAAGAAGGAATAAAATTCAAATTATTAACAAGCCCTGTTAAATATATCGGAACCGATTTTAATACGATAAAGGCAATGGAATGTATTAAAATGGAATTAGGTGAGCCTGATGCCTCAGGCAGAAGAAGACCTATACCAATTAAAGATTCCAATTTTGTATTAGAATGTGACATGGCTATTGTTGCTATCGGTAATGGTCCAAACCCGATTATTTTCCATTCATCTCACGATATAAAAAGAAACAAAAGAGGATATATTGAAGTAAATGAGAAAACCAATGAAACTTCCAAAGAATTTGTTTATGCCGGAGGTGATATAGTTACAGGTTCAGCAACCGTTATCCTGGCAATGGGCGCCGGAAGAATAGCTGCTAATGCTATGCACAAGAAGTTGTCTTCGATAAAAAAGAAAAAATAAACACAATTACGGATTACGGATTACGAATTACGACCAGACACTTAATCCGTAATCCCGATTGTCTATAGGGAGTAATTCGTAAAATACATTTTATTGAATATCGTTAATCCCGAAACCGATGGCTATCGGGACGGAATTATCAATAGAGCCCTTTATAAGAGCCTAATATACCACCAACTTCTGAGAAATCATATTATACTTATTGCCAATAAAACAATTATAGATTCCTGCCGGTAAATTGTCCGGCTCCCATCTAACATTATATTTTCCTGATAAATTATTTTTTACCCGAATCTCATCAATCTTTATTCCCTGATTATTAAAAATAA
>JADFUO010000417.1 GCA_015222115.1 Bacteroidota bacterium
ACTAAACCTATATATCCAAAACTCACAAAAATACTTCCCCAGTAATTAAATAGTTTCCCGCCGAACATTGAATATTCCATAGTCCATCCGGCACTGAAATTTTTTATCATTCCTGTTATCACCAGAAAATAGCCAACTAAAAAACCGATTATCAAAAACCAGAGGTAAAATTTTGATGAGCGGCTTGCAGATAGTACTTTTAATTTATAAAGCGCCATGCCAATAAGCATTAAACCACAAACACGCCATAGCGAATACATGAAAAATACAAGGGTTTGTATCATTAATGCTATTGGGATACGGTTTTCCATCTGGTCTGTCCAGCTACCCCGGTATATTAAAATATTATGTTCAATTATTTCTTTATCAGGTTGCCATTTTTCCAGAGTGTCCCGTATGCTTTCTTCGGGCCAGTATGACATTGACCAGTTAAAAAACAGACTTAATAAAAACGGTACAACTATCAAAGATATTCCGACTATCAGAAGGGTTTTTGGTGTTTTTTTTCTGAAAAGATAAGCAATCATACCAACTAATGCATAAGAAACCAAAATATCGCCGAACCAAAGTAAATATGCATGTAATAAACCAAATATCAATAACCACATCATACGGCGGTAATGTAAGCCGGTTGAATGTAATCCTTTTTTCTCTAGATTATCAGTCATTAAA
Source organism: Bacteroidota bacterium (assembly GCA_015222115.1). Classification (GTDB taxonomy): domain Bacteria; phylum Bacteroidota; class Bacteroidia; order Bacteroidales; family JADFUO01; genus JADFUO01. The sequence goes on from JADFUO010000417.1 coordinate 673, forward strand.
ATAATGCCTGCACCAAATAAAATTGAAAATATTGACATGAATTTCTGGTCAGCGATTATATGACTTAACATCCATACCCATTTATTTATCCCTGTTAAGTCGCCGTAAACTGTTGGATTGTCGTAAGCCGAGAATATCATTGAAAAGCACTGGATGTTCATTATTAAAATTCCAAGTACGGCAAATCCTCTCAATACATCAATTGAGATAATGCGTTGCCATGGGGCAATGGGGCTGTATTTTGAAATTATCATAATAAAAATGTGTTTCTATGTTAAATATTGTTGGTTTAATAAAGATAAAAGATAAAAGTAATTGGATTTTAAATATTTAGCTTGATTTTTAGATAAATCATTTCTTTGCTTTAGTGGATAAAATCATTAAGTATTAACCATTTAGCCATTAAACCATCTAGCTATTTACAAATTTCTAATTCCCAATATTCCAATATTCCATTACTCCTTATGATATTTATTTTAATTGATTACAATATTTTATTCAACAACAGTCATCTCCTCCACCAAGTGTCCTGCACCTGCAAATTTATCAATAATGAACAGGCAGTAACGGATATCAAGTGTGATGTTACGGCATTGGTCGGGGTCGTACATCAGGTCGCTCATTGTACCTTCCCAGTTACGGTCAAAATTTATTCCTATCAACTGTCCTTCGGCGTTTAATACAGGACTGCCGGAATTGCCGCCTGTTGTGTGATTTGTACCTGTGAAGCATACATGCATAGTTCCGTCTTTATCACCGTATTTTCCATAATCCTTATCGTTATATAATTTTTTAAGTTTTTCCTCAACAACATAATCATATATAGCCGGATCTTCCTTTTCCATAATACCCTCAAGGGTTGTATAATAACCGTAGCTGACTGCATCGCGCGGATAGTAATCATTAACTTTACCGTAATGAACCCTTAAAGTAGAATTAGCATCAGGATAAAAACGTTTGCCGGGTTGCATTTCCATTTGTGCTTTCATGTATAATCTTTGCAAACTGTCTAATTGTTTATTCAGTTTGGAAATCTCAGGCTTGAGTTTGTCTGAATAAAATTCTCCTATGCTAATAGCCAGTTTATATGCCGGATCTTTCTCAATTTTTTTATATTTTGATGCTTTGTAATTATCAAGAAATTTATTAACTTTTTCTTCGGAAGTCATAAATGATTTTTTAAACACATAATCTGCATATTCCGGAAAATTATTTTTAAATTTTGTTTCAATAGTATTAAAAATTGGCGGGAGATATTTTTTATCTAAATCATCATGATAAATTTCAAGCAGGTTTTCAAGAACTTCTTTATCAATCGGTAAATAATAATTTTTAAAATATCGTTTAGCAGAGGATTTATATTTTTCAACCAGTGTATTGATTTTACCTGTTTTAACAGGTTTATTTTTACTTTTTTTAACAAGATTTTTAAATCTGTCGGCAAACCTGATTATTTCCACCCCAAAGCCGGCTTCCATTAAATAATCGTCAGCGAGTTCAAGGGGCGTAAGTTGTTTATAAATTTTTTCAAATGTCGGAAGTAAATTTCCGTATTTCTTTTTTAATTCGGGATTTGAATTTGCCCATTTTTGAAATTTATTTTCAAATTCACGTTTTTTATTTATAGCATCTAATTTATTGATTCCACGATTTTCGCCAATCATTTTTTTCCAGTAATTAGCTACTCCTGCAGATTTAGCTGAGTACTGTAATCTTACTAGTTCATCCTGATTTATCGCTTTTCCCATTATATCAAGTCGTTTTTGCCGCAATTTTATTTTAGCAGGATTTCTGACTTTTGTAATCATTTCAATTGTATAAGAAGGCAAATATTCCTGTGTTCGTCCGGGATAGCCGAAGACAAATGTAAAATCGCCTTTTTCAATGCCATTCAACGAAACCGGTATGTGATATTTTGGTTTGTACGGAACATTATTTTCGGAATAATCGGCTGGTTTATTATCTTTATCAACATAAATCCTGAATATTGAAAAATCGCCTGTATGCCGGGGCCACATCCAGTTATCGGTATCTCCGCCGAATTTCCCAATATTTGACGGCGGTGCTCCAACCAGTCTGATGTCTTTAAAGGTTTCGGTAATAAAAAGATAATATTCATTGCCATAATAAAACGGTCTCACTCGTGCAGAATAATCGGTGCTGTCAATGGCATCCTTTTCAATAGTTTCAACATGACTTTTTATGATTGAATCTCTGACTGCCATGGTCATTCCATCATTTACGCCTTCAAGGACTTTATCGGTTACATCTTCCATCCTTATCAACATAGTTACAGTTAAACCGGGATTAGGCAATTCTTCCGAACGGTTCATCGCCCAGAAACCGTCGGTAAGATAATCATGCTCTAAAGTGCTGTGCGATTGAATACGACCATATCCGCAATGATGATTTGTTAA
>JADFUO010000048.1 GCA_015222115.1 Bacteroidota bacterium
AATCCAAGCACAGGTAACTTTACCATAAATTTAAATTCTGATAAAACAAAAAGACTTAATATAAAGATTATTAATCCTATTGGCTCGCTCATATATAAGGAAAGTAATATTCAAGTAAAAGGTATTTATACAAATACTCTTGATTTAAGCAATTTTCCTGTAGGAATTTATTATTTAATTGTTGAAGGAGATAAAATTAATAGTATAAATAAGATTTTGATTCAGAAATAAAATTATTTTAGCTGGTAAGCGGTTTTGAACCGCTAACCAGCTTTATCAATCTCAATTAATTTCTATCAATTTCTATAAGTTTCAATAAATATCCATTTCCATATCCTTAATAATTTGTACCTTTATCTGATTATACTGAATTTATTCGGATTTAAGAAAAATTTCCGACGTAACTATCAGATACGTAATAAGAATCAGTCTTAATTTCTCGTAAAGTATAAACTTGTCCGTATGGATGCGTTTAGTATATTTCTTGACATTGCAATATACTTATAATAACTTGGGAAATTATACCGATACGGAACAGGTCCATACGGACAAGTTTTGCAAAATTTAAAAGGTTGTTCCTATCGGTATAACTAACTCTAAACAGCTTTTACTTCGTAAACCTGTTAAGATTTAGTATAAATGAAAGCAACTTTTTTAAAATTATTATTGTCTAATTCTTAAACTCAGGAAACATGTATAAAATAAATTGTAAACTTTTAGTATTGTTATTTTTGTTTTTTGTGATGTCATCTTCAATGAAAGCCCAGGTCAAAGAACAATGGACAATTACAAAAGCAGATTCCATAAAATTCAGTGAAATCCCTGAACTGAAACTTCCCGATAAATATAAAGGAGATAAAGCACCTTTGCTTCCCCCAAGTCTTGACAATTCACAGTTACCATATTTCAGACCAATATTTCTGCAATCACAATGGTCTTGTGGTCAGGCAAGCGGTATTGGGTATAATTTTACTTATGAAATAAATTATCTCAGAGATTTACCTGCTGATATTCCTGAAAATCAATATCCAACTCACTTTACATGGAATTTTTTAAATGGAGGTCAGTATGATTGTGGAGTGAGCTTATTTGATTCATGGGAAATAGTTAAAGATGTGGGGTGCCCTACTGTAGCAGATTACGGTGGCCTTTATTATGGAGGTGCTTTAAGATGGATGTCGGGTTATAATGAATATTATAATGGAATGCATAACAGATTAAATAATTTTTATAAAATTAATATTGGAACACCCGAAGGACTTGAAATATTAAAATATTGGATGAACGACCATTTGGATGGCTCGGAATTTGGGGGAGTTGCAAATTTTATGTGTGCTTCAGGTGGTGAGCAATCAAGATTTTTACCATCAGGAACACCGGAAGAAGGTATGTATGTTGTAATCGGATGGGGAATATGGGTAGGTCATCAGGTAACGATTGTGGGATATAACGACTCAATAAGATATGATTATAATGAAGACGGTCAGTTTACAAATCATTTAGATATAAACGATGATGGTATTGTTGATATGAAAGACTGGGAAATCGGTGGATTTAAAATTGCAAATAGCTTTGGAACAGATTGGGGCAACGATGGATTTAAATACATGATGTATAAAGTGGCTGCTGAGCCGTCATCAAACGGAGGCTTATGGAATAATTCATCTTATGTTATCCGTGCTAAGGAAAATTTAGAACCTCAGTTAACCATTAAATTAACAATTAAACATGACTCAAGAGAAAAAATAAAAATTACTGCCGGTGTATCTGATGATACATTAGCTTTAGCACCATCAAAAATACTAAATTTCCCTGTATTCTCATATCAGGGTGGCGATTATTATATGCAGGGTGGTAACACCGAAGAAGATAAAACCATAGAAATTGGTTTGGATATTACCCCGCTTTTAAGTTTTATTAACAGTGGAGAAGAGGCAAAATATTTTCTTCTTGTAAATGAAAACGACCCTGATAATGTTGCAACGGGGAAAATAATTTCATATTCAATTATTGATTATACAAATGGTGTAAACGAAATAGTTTGTCAGCAATCAAACATACCTTTGAACGAAAACGATTTAACAATTTTGTCCATTAATCATACAATTGATTTTGACAAAATAAATATTGAAAATGAGGAGCTTCAAACGGTAATAATAAATGAACCTTATTATGAAATTCTGATAGCGTCAGGTGGTGAAGAACCCTACCATTGGAGCATAATTCAAAGTTATGTAGAAAATAATTATACTGATAATTTCCCTGAAATAAATACACAGGTTTTATTACCGGGTAGTTATGATGATGGATATGTATCACAAGATATTGATTTTTCGTTTCCGTTTTACGGGAAAATTTATAATCGCCTTGTAGTGCATACAGACGGTTTTTTAATGTTTGATGAACAAATATATGAATGGCCCTATACGATTGATAAAATGCTGCTTTTCAAAAATGTGGCAAGCATTTCTCCTTTTTGGACGGATTTAAGAATTTATCCCGGTCAGGAAGACGGAATGTGGTATGAAGGAAATCAGGATTATGCAATTTTCAGATGGAAAGAATCAATAGCAGGGCAACCTGAAGAAACCGACATAAATTTTGCAGTAAAACTTTATCCTTTAGGGAATATTGAATTTTATTACGGAGAAATATTAATGAATGAAAATACCGAATGGATTGCAGGAATTTCAAGTGGAGATGGATTAAATCATGCAATAGCAGGTATTTCAAATACTTTTAATATATCGCCCGACCAGGTGGTTGAATTCATTCCCATTGATTATCCTATGGGGCTGGAAATTTCGGATGATGGTGTATTTAGTGGTACTCCTGTTAAAGAATGTATAGCTTGTGAAGTTACATTTATGGTAAAAGACAATAATAATATTTTTGTTGTTAAAAGTTTCCAGATTTCAACAGGTGGAATTTTATTTGATTACACAATTGAGGCAGGAGGGGATGAAATTATTGAATATGGAGAAACCGTTAATATGAACATTTCAGTTAAAAACATAGATTCTGTCGCTATTGAAAATGCTGTCTTAACTGTTTCAACAGATGACGAATATATTACTATAACTGATAATTATGAATATTTGGGAACTATTGAACCAGATGAAACGGTTACGGTTTCAAATGCTATTATTTTTAATGTGGATCCGTCAATACCGAATGAACATATAATCATATTAAGTGCAGATTTCTCTTCTTTAACAAATTCATGGGATAAATATATTGTTTTAACTGCTTATGCACCCAACCTGCAAATTGGGAATGTGATAGTTTCTGACGGAGGAAATGGGAAATTAGACCCCGGTGAAACGGCAGATTTAATAATCCCCATTAAAAATATTGGTGCAGCCGATGCTTTTGATGTTTACGGCGAACTTTTTCCTGACGATCAATTCATTATTGTTAATGAATCATCACCAATATATTTCGGAGATATTCAAAAAGGTGAAACCATTGAAAAATCATTTAGTGTTTCGGCTGAAGATTATGCACCTAACGGATTTATTTCAGAACTGGGATTTAATATATCGGCAAACGGATTATACTATGAAAAATCTTTTAATTTGATGATCGGGTTAATTCCCGTCCTTATTGTTGATTTGGACCCATTAAATCATTCAGGTCCGGCATTCCGGTCAATCATTGACAACATGGCCGTTGTTTATGAATACACAAACATTTTTCCTGCAATTCCGTTTAACTACAAATCTTTGTTCATAAGTCTGGGTATATTTTTTTCAAATTATGAATTGAGTTCTGCACAAGGGCAAAAACTTGCCGAGTATCTTGAAAACGGAGGAATGATTTACATGGAAGGAAGAGAAACGTGGCTTAATGACACACAGACACAGGTTCATCCTATGTTTAATATGAATGTTGTTGAAGATAATTGGTTTGCTTTAGATACAATTTATGGCATTGCCGAAACATTTACTGATGGGATGAAGTTTGAATATTATACTGATAATGTATTTCTCAATTATATTTTTGAATCTGATCCATCAGCTTATGTAATTTTTCAAAGTCAACCTGTATCTTATGCTTGCCAGGTTGCTTATGATGCAGGAAGTTATAAAACTATAGGTTCTTCAATTGAGTTTGGCGCACTTCTGGATAATGAAGATCCTTCAACAAAAGAAATTCTGTTCAAAAAATATCTGGATTTCTTCGGGATTGAAGAAAACACAAGTGATATTAATGAAAATAAAAATATTTCTAATATCACAGCAAGCATTAACTACCCAAACCCTTTTAAAACACAAACAACAATTGAATTTTTTCTTAACTCCGGCAGCAAAGTAAAATTAAGTATTTACAATATTAACGGACAAATAATCACAACTCTTGCTAATAAAATATTTATAAAAGGCAATCATAAAATTATTTGGGATGGGAAAGATAATTCCGGTAAAAATGTATCGGAAGGAATATATTTTTATAAATTGCAGTCCGAAAAATTTATTGAAGCCAATAAGATGATCTTAATTAAATAAAAAAACAATGAAGAAAATTTCGTTTTTAGTAACAGTAATACTGTTTGCTATAATTTCGGCGAAAGCTCAGGATATTCAAACTAAACAGGAAAGGGACAGGATTAATTATAATAAAAAGCTGGGTCGTATATCAGTAATGGATTCAATATATTTGATGAGTCTTCCGGATCTTGAAATCCCTGAAATTTATAAAAGTTTCCGGGCACCAACCTTACCTGATGTGCTGGATAATTCTACACAACCGTATTTTAGGCCTCCTTATAATCAGGCAGGATACTCTTGTGGTCAGGCGGCACTGGTTGGTTACAATTTTACTTATGAGATGAACTGGAAAAGAAATGTGCCGGGTAATGTTCCCGAAAATCAATATCCCACTCATTTTACATGGAATTTTATGAATGCCGGAAATTATTATGGTGGAGTAAGTTATTATCACAGTATAGAAATTCTGAGACATGCCGGTTGTCCGAATGTTGCGGTTTACGGAGGCATGTCTTATGGAGGAGAAAAACGATGGATAAACGGATATGAAAATTATTATCATGCCATGCAGAACAGGATATTAAATGCTTATAAGCTCAGAATTCTTACCGTTGATGATTTAACTAATCTCAAACATTGGTTGCACGATCATCTTAATAACTCAAGTGTTGGTGGTCTTGCCAGCTTCTATGCAAATCAACCGTATATGTATCATTTACCTCAAGGTACACCGGAAGCAGGCAAGTGTGTTGCCATTGTCTGGGGTTATTCTTCTCATGCATTAACAATTGTCGGCTGGAATGATTCTATCAGGTGGGATTATAATAGTGACGGACAATATACCAATAACATTGACATTAACGGTGATGGAGTGGTAAATTTAAGAGACTGGGAGATCGGTGGATTTAAATTTGTAAACAGTTATGGCGGAGTGCCAAATTGGGGAGATAGCGGCTTTTGCTATATGATGTATAAAACACTGGCAGATCCGTATGGTCAGGGAGGAATATGGAATAATACCGTTAATTTTTTAAAAGTTAAAGATATTTGTTCCCCGCAGCTTACAATGAAAATAACCATTAAGCATACCAGAAGAAAAGCATTAAAAGTTACTGCAGGTTTATCAACAAATATCTCTGCAACAGAACCTTCTATTATTCTTGATTTTCCGATTTTTGATTTTCAGGGAGGTAATAATTATATGCAGGGAGGTACAACTGAGCAAGATAAAACATTAGAATTCGGATTGGATATAACCCCCTTACTCGGTTACCTGAACAGCGGTCAACAAGCAAAATATTTTTTAAGAGTATTGGAATATGACCTTGAGCATTGGGGTACAGGCGAAATAATTCAGTATTCATTAATGGATTATACTAATGGTGTGAATGAAATAACATGCCCAAGTACAAATGTTCCTATTGCTGACAATGATTTAACTATGTTATCAATTGTTCATACTGTAAATTTTGATGAGGTAACAATTGTTAGTGATACTCTCCCTCCTGCTCCGGTTTACGAACCATACAGCTACCAGCTAAATGCTACCGGCGGGACGTCGCCATATTTTTGGATCGTAAAGAACAATTTCATTGAAAATACTTATTCTAATAACTTTCCTACCGTTTCAGCTCATCAATTAATACCAAGTAGTAGTGATAATGGTTCAGTAGCACAGGTGCTTGATTTCTCATTTCCATTTTATTGTACTGAATATGATACTGTAATTATTCACACAGACGGGTTTATTAAATTTGATGATCAGATTTTTATTTGGCCCTATCATCAGGATAACCAATTGTTATTTTTGAAAACCAAATGTATATCACCTTATATGACCGATTTAAGATTATATTCTTATGAGGGTGACGGAATATGGTATGAAGGTGATGAAAACAGTGCTATTTTCAGATGGAAAATATCAATATATGACCAACCGTCAAGCTCGGAATTGAATTTTGCAGTAAAGTTATTTCCATCAGGTGATATTGAATTTTACTATGGTGAAATTATTTTACCTGATACTGTTGAATGGTATGGCGGAATATCAAGAGGCGATTGCATGGATTATCAATATTCAAGTATATCAGGTTCTAATTCTGTGCCTGAAGATTATGTTGTTGAATTTCTTGCTCCCGGTTTTCCGGCTGAAATGACTCTTTCAGAAGATGGAGTGTTCAGCGGAATACCCGAAAATCCATACCAGAATCTTGAAATTACATTTAAAGCAACGGATAATAACAATGTTTATGCAACCCGGAATCTATTGTTTTCAACAAATGGATTGTATATTGAATATACAATCAACGATGGCAATAATAATATTATTGAATTTGGTGATACGGTTCATTTAAATCTTGGTTTGATGAATATCGGCAATCAGCCTATTAATAATGTTGATATGACAATATCATCAGTTGATACGAATATTACAATAATTGACAGTACTCAATATTATGGAATAATAAATCCAGGTCAAACTGTTACGATTCAGGATGCATTTTCTTTTATAGTTTCTCTTTCGGTTCCTGATGATCACCAAATAATTTTGAATAGTGTTATAACTTCAAATGGAGACACATGGTTGAGAGATATTACCCTGACTGCTTATGCCCCTGTAATTGTTGTGGGAAATATTGAAATTTTCGATGGAGATAACGGAATACTGGATCCCGGTGAAACAGCCGATCTTATTGTTACACTTGAAAATTATGGTGGGGCAGTATGCTCAAATATTGAAACCCTGATTACATCAAACAACCCGTTTATAACAATTAATGATAGTATCGGAAATATTGACACATTAGCAGCTTATTCAAACGATACAGTTGTTTATAATGTTACGGCTTCACCAATTGCTCCTTATGGATATATTGCTTATCTTGATATTAACATTACTGCCGATAACAATTATTCTGTAACCGATACTATGTATTTTACTATCGGTTTGATAGTTGAGGATTTTGAAACCGGCGATTTTACACAATTTCCATGGGAATTTATGGGAGATGCAAGCTGGTTAATTACCAGTATTACTCCATATCAAGGTATGTATGCATCAAAATCAGGAGATATTGACGATAACGAAGAATCAACAATTTATTTAACATTAGATGTTTTATGTAATTCGGAAATAAGTTTTTACAAGAAAGTTTCTTCAGAAGCCAATTATGATTATCTTAAATTCTATATTGACGGTGCAGAAATGGACAGATGGGCAGGTGAACATATTTGGGGACAGGAAGTTTATCCTGTAACACCCGGTGAGCACACCTTTAAATGGACTTACGAAAAAGATTATTCTGTAAGTAATGGGAGTGATTGTGCATGGCTTGATTACATTGTATTACCGCCAATGTCATCACTGTTGCATAGCGTAGGTGCAGGTTCTGATGCAACAATATGCGAAGGTAATACACATACATTAGCAGGTACGGCAACAAATGCAAATTCTGTTTTTTGGTTAACATCAGGAACAGGTACTTTTGATAACAACACAATCTTAACACCAACTTATACACCCAGTCAGGAGGATATTACGGCAGGTTCTGTTATTCTTACAATTATCGGGTATTTCAGTATGGAGCAACGGTATGAAATTACCGACGATATGGTTTTAACTATTGTCTCATTGCCAGTAGCTGATGCCGGTGATAACGATACGATTTGTGATAATCAAACATATACTTTATCAGGTAATGCTGCCAATGCCGATTCGGTTTTATGGATAACATTTGGTGACGGAACTTTTGACGATTCAACTCTAATTACAGCTACTTATACACCAGGATCGGGAGATTTAGATTCAGGTTATGTTGAATTAAGTTTAACAGCTTATGCGATAGTTCCTTGTAGTGATCCGGCAGTTGATACAATGTCTCTGTCGTTTCTTCCTGCACCAACAGTTACTTTTGATTCGCTTCCGGATATTTGCGACAATGATCCGCCTTATGAATTAACTGAAGGTAATCCGCCGGGCGGAACTTATTCGGGAAACGGGGTTACTAATGGCTACTTCTATCCTTCCGTTGCAGGTTTAGGAATCCACACTATCACATACATTTTTACCGACACTACTAACCTTTGTTCAGATACTGCTACTCAAACAATTCTTGTTGATAACTGTTCAGGTATTTCCGAAATTTCAAATGGTTTATGCGTTAATATTTTCCCAAATCCAAACAATGGTAATTTTGTACTGGAATTAAATTCTGAAAATAATATTGCAGCAAATATTAGAATTTTTAGTTCGCTTAACGTTTTAGTTTTTGAGATTAATAAAGTTAATATTAATCAAAAATATTCAAAGAAAATTAATTTGAGCCGACTTTCAAAAGGCGTATATTTTTTGAAAATAAAAAGCAATGAAGTTGTTTTGGTTTACAAGATAATTATTCAGAATTAGAATTATTGCTAAATCCCTTGTAACTATTCAGCTTATGAAAAATATTAATAACTCTGTTGTAAATACTGTATAGAAATTTGTAACGAATTAAATTCCAAGCACCAAATAACAAAATACAAATAAATTCCAATGACCAAAAAATCAAAACTTGTCCGTCTGGATTCTAAACATGTTTATGATTTAGAAAAGCGTATCTTTTCCCGAGTACTCGGGACCAAAAATGTTAGAATTTTTGTAAAGAAATTACCCAAAACTATAGCAAATATTGAAGAAAGAAAATATTTTCATCAATCATAGAAAAGTCAAAATAATTGTTTTGGTCATTGTAATTTAAATAATTGAGATTTATTTGTTATTTGGTGCTTGTGTTTTGGAATTTAAGTGTTAATAACTTTTTATACCTGAATAGTTACTTGTCTTTTATCTTCTGCATATGGTATTCAGTAGTAGTTTATTCTTATTATATTTCTTGCCAATCTTTCTGATTATTTATTTTTTAGTTGCCAGGGAATACAAAAATAATTTTGCGTTAATTGCAAGTATATTCTTCTATTCATGGGGAGCACCGGATTTTATTTTTATTGTATTCGGCTCAATTGCTATTGATTTTTATATTGTAAATTTATTATCAAAATCTGTTGGCAGAAAAAAACGTTTCCTTCTTTCACTTTCAATTATCC
>JADFUO010000418.1 GCA_015222115.1 Bacteroidota bacterium
AAATTACAATGTTCAAAACTTCAAATTCGTAATTCGTAATTCGTAATTTAAAATCATCGGGGTGTATTAACTTACCTTGCTATTCCATTTTTTCCAAACCATCTTCCGTCATAATAATTGTATTTCCTGACATTATATATGGATAATTATGACGGCGCCAATTGATAATATTGTACATATTTTTGCTCAGATTTATTGATTTCCCAACAGGAATTTTTAATTCAAGCCTTACTTTCTGGTCTCTCCAGTTAACATCCTCCGGTAATTCAAAATACGGACCAAAAACAAATGAGGTGTCGGTTTGTGTAAAATAATAAATGGTTTTTTCGGCTCTTTCCTTAGCATCCATTCCATTCTTTCCTCTTGCAGAAGCATATCTTATCAATTGAAAATTTTCATTCTCACTTTTTGCAAATTCCAGCTTAGGTTCTCCAAAATATCTTCCGTTATCAGTAATAACCATTTCCCATTCATCAATCTCAATATAATCTTCATAATCATTAATTTTCTCATAAAATTCATTATTATTAATATTGATATAAACTGTATTTGATGTTGGCTGTGTAATTTCATAAACTTCCTTTACAGTAACTTCATACTTAAAACTCCTAAAAATTTTAAATCCGAAATATACTGTAAAAATCAATCCGATAATCCACAAATTAAGAGCAATAACTCCCATAAACTTAATTCGTTCCAATCCGAATATCAACCTGACTGCACTATAAAGTAACATTATCAATGGAATGCCAATTAAGAAAAACAAGCCAACTTTAAATAATCCGGTATTACCAACACTGCCAAAAATCAAATCGGTAAACACAGGGAAAGGAAAAGTAATAAATTCGGCATGGTTAAAAACAACAAAACCTCCCCAGCCGAAAAATGATGCGAGAAATGCTATTATCAGCGATATTCCTATAATAAACAAAATAACCCCAATAAGTATTACAATTATTTTCAGGAAGATTTTTAGAATACTTACAAAAACATTCAGTATGTCTTCAAAAACGTTTCTATGTCCTACACTTTTTTTTTTATAGGATTGCTTTGCCTGATTTGTAAGCTCGTTTATTTTAGTTTTAAAATAATCAAATTCTTCACGGATTGATTTTTCAATATTTGAAATATTAACCTTTTCGCCTTTCATTTCAAGCCGTTCGGCAGTTGTTCGTGCTTCAGGAATCGCTATCCATAAAATTAAATATAAAAGAATCCCGAATCCTGAAAACATGGCAACAAGAAAACCTAACCTGAACCAAAGCGGATCAATTCTAAAATAAGCTCCTAATCCACTGCATACACCGCCTAATACCCTGTTATCGATATCCCTGTATAAGCGTTTAACACCTCTTGTATCATTAAAGACTTCTTCCTCCCTGTCCTCTTCTTTTTCTTCTTCTCCAAATTCATAAGGTTGTCCCATAACAGAAATTACTTCATTAATATCATCAATGGTAATTACCTGCTTATCTTCGCTTAATTTACTTTGCAGAATTTCTGCAATACGGCTTTCTATATCAGTAAAAATTTCTTCGTTGCCTTCAACATTAACAAAATGTTTTTTAATACTATTAAGATAGTCACCTAATTTGTCATAAGCATCATCATCAATATTAAAAATTATTCCGCTTATATTAATTGAGAATGTTTTTTTCATAATCTATGATTTATTTTGTTTTAACTTTTGATTTACTTTTTTGTATAATGTCATTAACAGCATCTACAAGCTCCTGCCAGCTTATATTCAGTTCTTTAAGAACCTGCTCCCCTATTTCAGTAGTTAGATAATATTTTCTTGGAGGTCCGGCTTTGGATTCTTCCCAGCGATAACTTAATAAACCTTCGTTTTTCAACCGGGTTAGCAAAGGATATAATGTTCCTTCAACCACTATTAATTTTGATTTTTTTAATTTTTCAATCATATCCGAAGCATAAGCATCTTTTTCAGAAATAATTGAAAGGATACAAAGTTCCAATACCCCTTTTTTCATTTGTGCTTGTGTTTTTTCTATATTCATGCGGCAAATATAAAACAAATTTTAGTACTATGCAAGACAAAGTACTATTATTTTTTCAATAGTTATTAACACAAGCTACTATATTTCCTGTATAACAATGATTTTCTGTATATTAACAATGTTAAAAAATATTTAAATTTTTTAATTTTGATTATTAAACCTATAAGCTGTTAATACTCAACCTTACAATCATTTTTCTCCCATTCTTTTAAAACTTCTAATGATTCTTTTCGCATTATTTGTTCGGAAGGTATAGTTCTTTTATTTTCAGGTAATCCAAATTCCTTATATATCAAAGAATCATCAAAATCAGCTCTCCGGCATTCTGACTCATACGCGTAGCTTCCATCCTGCATAACAATGTACCCTGCCTTACCCTTAATATATTTATCCACATATTTTAGATTAATAAAAACCCCTTACCATTTAATCAAGAGAGCCGCTCTGGCAATAAACTCATCAAAATTATTTACAACTTGAGTCTTGTTCCTGAAAATGTTTTCTTCTACACGGATATCAAGATCGCCACCCTTCCAGAGTTTCATTCTGGAGCTACAAAAAATTCTGACCTTTTTTTGCTCATCAATCTGGTTCAAGTATCTAACACCCAGTGTGTTTTTCCACTTCTTCTTGAAAGCACGGTGTGTACCGCTTAAAGTTAAAGACAGAATATCCCGTTTTTTTCCCGAGAACTCAGATTTACTTAAACTTGCAGCAGCAGCAATACTTAATGGGATTTTGAAAGTAAGCACCTCATTTAGAGTATAAGTTTGGGTTTTAGACAGGTTTGTAATGGTATCCATTATGGTTTCAGTATTTTGATAGAAAAAACTAAAACTGGTATTGGATTTTAACTTGCCGATTGGATAATTATATCCCGTTGATGCAGAAATTATTTTTACAGAATTTTTCAGGTTCAAACTGTCGCTATCTGTTTTCTGGAAGTTTGGCGTGTAACTGATATGCAAATATGGGATTTTCTTAAACCTGAATACTGCAGTTATACCATAGGCAGTTGTGGTGGTGGTGGCTTTTTTCCAGTTGATCAGGTTATCTTTATTTTGCTTGAAATAAGCAGAAAAGGATAACTTTTTTTTTGCAAAAGTCTGGTCAATCCTGCCGTCATAAGTCAGTCTGTCATTAATTAGATTGGGATTGCCTAATGTGGAAAAACCTGCCCCAATCATTTTAACACCACCCGATAATTTTGTTGTTTTCAACTTTAGCGTTGATTTAACATTATATGCATAATCTATTGAACTGCTCGCATTTGGCTTTAGATAATTTGTGAGCCAGGATGGCACTTCAGTATCATCTTCAATTAATGCCGGACTGCGCATGTCCCGGGTAAACAAAGAAACAGCAGCTTCGCCTTCTACTGTGAATTTCTTTTTGAATAGAGAGAGTTTTCCCTCAGTCCCCAACACAAAGTTTGACTGGGGTTTTACATTAAAAGTATCAATTTCCGGAGATGCAGGTAAAGATTTAACCTCATCTTCAACATGCATAAATGTTAAGTAAAGGTGTGTTTCTCTCTTTTTACCAACACCGATCTTACCGAATAAAAGCTTTTGTTTGTATGTGGGCTTGATTATTTCTGAAGGCTTAATAGGTCTTTTTACTTTACCTGTTGAAAAGGCAGCATAAAACTTCCCTGGTGTAAACTCAATATTTACGCCAGAAACGGAAATTCCTTTTAGTGTTAAGTTGCTGTAATTGGGCCGGCATTTGCCCACCTCAAAAGTTGAGAAATTGGAAAGAAAACGCATAAATCCCGGTGGTTTTTCGTTAGCCAAGCCTTTTGCCTTATTTTTTGCAAAAGCTTTGGCTTTGTTTATTGCCATTGCTTTCAAATCAAAATATATCCTGAAATTATTAATACTTTGCCTGTAATCGCTTTGCTCTGATGTAATAAAAAAGCTTGACGAAATGGGTATGCCATAAACTGTCAGGGTCATATTCAGGTCATTTCGCCAGAATGAAGCCGGGATTTGTGAATTTGTTCCCTGACGGCTGGCATATTGGCCGAAAGCCCTGTTACTGCCGTGGAACTGTATGGGAGATGTCTCGTCCTGAGCCAGGAGTTTGCCGGGGAAAAGGAAATTCTCCACAAAAAATACAATTAAAAAAAGAAAGAAAGAAATAATAAAATATTTCATGATTTTTCACTCCTTTTAGTAATTGAAAAGAAAATCTTTATTATAAGCAAACAGAAAAACAGAACCATGAGTTCTTAATTTTATCCTCAACTATTTCATCCCTTACCTAATCCGTTTATAAAATACGAACCTTAGTATTATCTCTTCTGTGCTTCTTCCCTTTTTTAACGACAGTGTTTATGGTAGAATTCTCGCAGGTTTTTGCATGTCTCCTCTAACTTCTTACACTTGGGATCATCGAAATCCCTTTTTGCTAAGCACTCTTTCCATTCCTTCATGTAGTATGCAAGTTTTACTCCTAAGATATTGCAAGCCGTGTCCTTATTGAGCCAACTAACGAGTTCAGAGCCGGGAACGACGTATTTGAGCGCTTCCCAGAGGGGTTTAAGCCATTCTGGAAGCTCAGACGGCGGCTTAGGAGGAGGAGGCTGTGGTGGCTCAGAAGGGGGTGGCTGTGGTGGCTCGGTAGGCGCTTCCTCTTTGCACTTCTCAATCTTTGATTCCGCATCTATTGCTTTATCTATGGCGCTACCACTCAATGCTTTTGCCTCTTCTATAGGATTTTTGGGTTTCGGTTCGAGTTCTTCGAGATGTTTCTTTACGTTCTTCAAACAACCTTTCTTTAATTGCTCTTCTGCCTTCTCAATGGCTGATTCTATGCTTTTAGCCTTTTCCTCTGCCTGTTTGAGAAGCTTCTTTGCTTCCTCTATGAGGTTTTTAGCTTCTCTGCAC
>JADFUO010000419.1 GCA_015222115.1 Bacteroidota bacterium
CACAAAGGATATCACAAAGTCACTCTAAGGACTAAAGAATCAGCCGTTTAAGCCTGATTGTTTAAGCTCATAATGCAAACATTCTTTATAAGCACTTTCAGGTAAGCCGGGGCCTAATGCTGTATGAACCTGAAAAGAACAATCTAAAACCATTTTGAAAATTTTGTCTTTGTGATACTTTGTGATACCGATAGTTATCGGTATTGTGCGACTTCGTGGTTTAATAAAATCTCAACTCTTGATTCACATTTCTAATAAATTATTAAAAACAATATCTTTTATTCTCTATTCCTTGAATCAATAATAATTGTTACCGGGCCGTCATTTACAAGACTTACATCCATCATAGCTCCAAACTCACCTGTTTGAACCGGTTTTTTTAATTCCATTTCAAGATGTTTAATAAATTTCTCATATAATGGAATTGCAATATTTGGTTTTGCAGCTTTTATGTATGATGGCCTGTTCCCCTTTTTCGTGCTTGCATGAAGTGTAAACTGACTGATTAGCATAACATCACCTTCAATATCTTTAACCGACAAATTCATCACCCTATTGTTATCATTGAATATTCTAAGCCGCAAAATTTTACCGCACAGCCAATAAATATCTTCCTCAGTATCGGTTTCTTCTATACCAAGAAATATTAATAAACCAGAATCGATTTTATCTTTTGTCTTATTATCAATTTTAACAGATGCTTCGGAAACTCTTTGTATTACTACTCTCATTTTTTCTAATATTAATTTTAATAAATCCTCATACAAACATACTAATTTATTAGTTTTGTATTTAAAAATAATTTAATTACAATTATATGACAAGACTAAGCATAAATATCAACAAGATAGCAACATTACGAAATGCACGCGGCGGCAATATTCCAAATGTTTTGCAGGCAGCCATTGATTGCGAACGTTTCGGGGCACAGGGAATAACAGTCCATCCCCGCCCTGACGAGAGACATATCCGTTATCAGGATGCAAGGGACATTAAACCTGTAATTTCAGTTGAATTCAATATTGAAGGTAATCCTGTTAAAAAGTTTATTGACCTGGTTCTTGAAGTTAAACCGGCTCAGGTGACTTTGGTTCCCGATGCACCGGATGCCATTACTTCAAACGCCGGTTGGGATACTGTCAAAAACGAATCTTTTTTAAAAGAAGTAATCACTGAATTTAAAAATAATGGCATCAGAACTTCAATTTTTATTGAAACAGATGAAGATATGATAAAAAATGCAGTTAAAACAGGTACTGACAGAATTGAATTATACACCGAAAGTTATGCCAAGAATTATCTTATAAATAAAGAAACTGCAATTAAACCTTTTATTGAAGCTGCAAAAATAGCTAATGAAGTTGGTTTGGGTATTAACGCAGGCCATGATCTTGATCTCAACAATTTGAAATATTTCGCACAAAATATTCCGGGATTACTGGAAGTTTCAATCGGTCATGCACTTATCAGTGATGCACTATATCTGGGACTTGAAAATACTGTTCAAATGTATCTCAGACAACTAAAGAAGGATTGAAAGATTTGACCTGAGAAAAAACACAAAATCGGGATGGCTTGACAAAACTGCTGCGAAAATATCCGCAACCAAGGATGACGGACGATTTTCAAGTATGATTTGAAACTTTCTATCCCGCCATCTCTAACTCTCTTTTTTTATAAATCTTTTCAGAGATATAAATACTTAGCTCATAAAGACCAAAAAGAGGAATACATACCAATATCTGGCTGAAAACATCGGGAGGTGTGATAATTGCCGATAATATTAAAATAATCACCAGCATATATTTCCTGTTTTTTCGCAAAAATGAAGGTGTTACAATCCCAACCTTAGTAAAAAAATAAACAAAAATCGGAAGCTCAAAAACCACTCCAACTCCAAAAGTTACTGAAACAACCGTGCTTATATATGAACTTAGTGAAACCAGATTCTGAACATATTCACTTACCTGATATGTGCCTAAAAAATTTACTGTAAGCGGTACTATCAGAAAATAACTAAAAAGTATTCCCACAATAAAAAGAAGAGAGCTTATAATTACCGCTCCACTCGTATATTTCTTCTCCTTTATATGTAAAGCAGGTTTAATAAAACTCCATATTTCAAAAATTATATATGGAAATGCAACAATAAACCCCGCAACAATTGAAACATACATGTGAGTTAAAAACTGCCCCGACATCTTGATATTGATAATTTTTAAAGATAATGAATCAATACATAATGCTTTAACTGATAAAAAATCAGCCAACCTGCAAAGCAACCTGTTAGTAATAAAATCCGAATCTTTAGGAGCCAGTATAATATAATCAAAAATAATATGCCTGCAAAAGAAAGCAACTATTGCAAGAACTA
>JADFUO010000420.1 GCA_015222115.1 Bacteroidota bacterium
ACATATTATTCAAATAAAAGAATTAAATTTTTACAGGCAAATGCACAAAGCTTAAACTTTCAAGATAACGTTTTTGATGTAGTAATTAATATTGAGTCTTCACACCGCTATTCTCAAATGGATATATTCTTAGATGAAGTATATCGTGTTTTAAAACTGGGTGGATTTTTCCTTTTTGCTGATTTTAGGCATGAATCTGAAATTGAAAAACTAAATAAACAGTTTGAAAATTCAAATTTGAAACTTGTAAAAGATGAAATAATTACAGCAAATATTATAGAAGCATTAAAATTATCAACAAACGAAAGAGAAAATTTGATACATAAGATAGTCCCGAAATTTTTGCATAGTGTAGGAAGAAAATTCGCAGCAACAGAGGTATCCACTACTTACAATAAATTCTCGACACGAGAATATGAGTACTTTTTTTATATTTTGATGAAATAATTTTTTATAAGTGAATGAATAATGCAACTTGAAATTTTTTATAAATATATTCTTACAAAGGTTTTAGGCTGGAAAATAAATGGAGAGTTTCCTGATATTAAAAAGAGCGTTGTCATATTCGCACCGCACACAAGCTCCTGGGATGGTTTTTTTGGCAAATTATATTTAAAGAATATTGGAGTTAAGCATAAATTTTTATCAAAAAAGGAACTTTTCAAATTCCCATTAAATTTACTAATGTGTACTTATGGTTCTATACCTGTGGGTTCAGGAAGAAACTTTATTTTTCAAATTTCTGAGATATTTAATTCAAATAAAGAAATTCATATTGTTTTATCTCCTGAAGGAACAAGAAAAAAAGTTACTAAATGGGAAAAAGGATTTTATTATATCGCAAAAAAGGCAAACGTTCCCATTGTTGTTGGTTATATCGATTACAAAAAAAGAGAAATAGGAATTAAAGGGGTAATTAAAAATATTAGTGATATGAACAATACAATGAATGTAATAAGCAAGATGTATAAAAATGTTAATGCAAAATACCCGGAGAATTTCATTTTAGATAAAAGATATAGCTAAAAAAAATTTCAGAAAAATGACGAGAAAACAATATAAGTAAAAATAAAATATGAATAAATTAGCAAAAGGAATTTAAATGAAAAAAATAGCAAAAATAATTTTAAAGAATAGAATTCATATTATCCTTATTACAATTTTACTTACAGGTTTTTTAGGATATTTTATTAAGGATTTAAAAATAAATCCCGATGTTTTAAGCTATCTGCCCGATGATGATAATGTAGCAGTATTGTTTAATAATATTGGTGATAAATATGGCGGTAATGACATGGCTATTATTGTTGTACAGACTGATAATATTTTCCAAAAAGAAATATTGCAACAAATAAAACAACTGACTGATTCGGTAAAAAGCATTGAAGGAATTGGAACAGTAACAAGCTTAACAGATGTTATTGACATTAAGGGAAGTGATTGGGGAATTGAAATCGGGAAACTAATTGATGAATATGATATGCCTGAAACCCGGGAAGAGCTTGATAGCCTGAAAGAGTATATCCTGTCAAAAGAAATGTACAAAGGAACACTTTTATCGGAAGATGCCACAACAACTCTAATCATAGCTAAAATAAATACAGGGGTTGACAAAATTGCTGTTACGACCCAAATTAAAAAGATGGCTAATAAAATTAACATTAACGGAAAATTATATTACGGAGGACTTCCTTTTACTATGAATGAAAGCAGTAATATTATAATGCACGACATGGTATGGTTAGGTCCGATTGCAATATTAGCAATAGCTTTTGTTTTGCTGTTATGTTTCAGGTCTTTAAAAGGAGTTGTTCTTCCATTGTTAACAGTTTTCATTGCTATTATCTGGACTCTTGGAATAATGAGCTTGCTGGATTTTGAAATTACACTTATTTCCAATATTACACCAATTATTTTATTGGCAGTTGGCAGTGCTTATACCATCCATGTTGTAAACAGGATAAATGAGGAAAAAGACACAAACAGGATGATTGCGCTGATTATAGCTTTAGCCTATATTATGATTCCTGTTTTGCTAGCTTCCTTGACCACTATGGTTGGTTTTCTTTCCTTTATATTTGACTCATACCTGACCATGATACGCGATTTTGGATTGTTTACAGCAATGGGTGTATTTTTTTCACTCATTCTTTCAGTAACATTTGCACCGGCTTTAATTGCAATCACACAGAAAAAGTGGAATCCTAATATGTTAAGTCAAAGTGCTGATAAACATACTATATTAAGCAATATTTTAAACAATATTTCAAAAATAATTTTTCTGCAACCGAAATATAGTTTTATTGTTTGGACAATAATTATTTTGATAAGTATTGTTGGTATATTTAAGGTAGAACGAAGGGTGGATATGATTGACTATTTCAAAAAAGACAGTGAGATAAGACGAACTGAGAAGTTATTACAAGATAAGTTTACAGGAAGTATGCCTGTATATGTTACTGTTAAGGGAAACGTTCAAAGCCCTGAAGTATTAAGAACAATGAAAAGTGTTCAGGATTTTATGGAACAAAACCAATACATAAAGCAAACACAATCAGTAGCCAATTTAATTGAAGAGATGAACGACGTAATGGGCGAAGGAAAAAAAATACCTGATGAAGAAGCCAAAATTCAACAACTATGGTTTTTACTTGAAGGACAAGATATAATGGAACAATTAGTTAGCGATGATCTGAATGAAGGGTTGATACAGGGTAATATTTCTACAACTGACAATGAAATTCTTACT
>JADFUO010000421.1 GCA_015222115.1 Bacteroidota bacterium
ATTATATTCCGGAATTCTATCAACCGGGAATTTATAAATATTTAAAATTGATGTGTCCGTTGTAAAATAATATTCTTTAAAATATTTGACATGAACAAGGCTGTCAAGCATAGCAACAATGGGAGAGTCTTTTATAATCTCCTGATTATTTTTTATTGAATCAGCAATCGTACTCTTCTGGGCAAATAAAAAATTTATCTGAACAGAAAATAAGATAATGGAAACAAATAAAAATTTATTTAAATTGCAAATAAAATTCATGGCTTAAATATAACTTTTAAAATATAAATTTGTTATTTTGATAATGCAAAATTATAACATTTTATTATATTTAAGCATGAATAGGGAGTTTCAATTAACGCTTATTTTTTTTCAGTAGTGTCTTTTTCTTCTTTTTTTTCTTCTTCGGGATTTATTCCGTCTTTAAATTCTTTAACTCCTTTTCCCAAACCTCTCATCAGTTCAGGAATTTTTTTACCGCCAAAAAGTAAAAGTATTACTGCTAAAATAATTACAATTTGCCAGCCTCCGGGAATACCTAATATTACTGAAAGATTCATATCACTCAATTTTGGTTATACTGCAAATATACAAAATTTATAACTAATCAGTCTGATTACTCTTTTATTTTTAAAATTCCTTCTTTTTTTTAATTTTGCTGCTTTGTAATTATGTTACAATAAAGAAAATCAGTATATAAATTTAGCGTAAATAAACTGAACGAAAACGTCCCGATAGTTATCGGGAGCAAATTTTTTTAATTGTAGTTTATTTAAAACCACGCAGTTAAATAATTAGAAAAATGCAAAGTTTACGATGTGAAGCAAGTCCGTATGGATGCGTTTCAGTATAAATATTTTATAAGCAACTATTTTCACTGATGCCCTGTCTTTCAAATATAATTTCAAAGTTTAAAAATATGAAAAAATTATTCTTTTCCCTTTTAGTCTTGGTTTTCTGTATCCCATTTTTTACAATAAGGGCTCAAGAGCCTGATAAAAAGCCTGAATACAAGCTAACTCACCACATGACTCCTGAGGAGATGCTCCGTAGGGATGAAATCGGCAAAGATTTTTATCCTACCGACCCACCAATTGCTCCAGTCAGACAAACTGCCGAATTTGAAAAAATGCAAAGTGTTTTAATCCGTTATCCTTTTGGCATCCCAATGGAGCTTATTGTTGAAATGGCTGAAGATTGCATGGTAACCACCATCGTTGCAAATCAAAGTCAGGAAAATTATGTTATGAATTTGTATAATTCAGCCGGAGTAAATACTGATAATTGTGATTTTATTCATGCTCCTACCGATTCACACTGGACAAGAGATTATGGACCGTGGTTTGTTGTTAACGGTAATAATGAAGTTGGAATTTGTAACTTTCCGTATAACCGTCCCCGACCAGATGATAATGACATCCCTATTGCCGTAGCACAATATTTAGATATAGAATTATACGGAATGAATCTTATTCACAGCGGTGGTAACTATATGACGGACGGAATGGGAATAGCTGCTTCTACCACATTGGTTTGGACTGAAAACGCTTCGCTTTCGCATGAAGATATTGATCAATTTGTTGAGGATTATCTTGGCATTACTACATATCACGTATTACCCGACCCTTTAGGTGCATATATTCAACATATTGATTGCTGGGGTAAATATCTTGACGTGGATAAAGTCCTTATCGGAGAAGTTCCTGAAACTGATTACCGTTACGAAGATTTTGAATATGTTGCTGATTATTTTGCCGGACAAACCAGTTCTTACGGAAATCTTTATCAGGTTTACAGGGTTTTTACACCCGCAACATATCCCGAAACTCCTTATACCAATTCATTAATTTTAAACAGAAAAGTATTTGTACCTCTAACAGGAAGTGAGTGGGATGACGAAGCTCTTGAAGTTTATGAAGAAGCAATGCCCGGATATGAAATTATTGGAATTTTTTCAAATAGCTGGGCAAATACAGATGCCCTGCATTGCCGTACCCGCGGAATAGCTGATTTGGAAATGCTTTATATTTACCATATTCCTTTATTAGGAGAAGTACCGTTTCAGAATGAATATGAAATTACTGCAACCTTTATTCCATACAGCAACGAACCTCTTTACCAGGATTCACTTAAAATTCATTATAAAGTTGATGGCGGGGTTTATACTGCAGTGTCTATGTCTCAGGTATTCAGTAATACATATTCCGGAATAATTCCCGGTCAGCAGGCAGGAAGTGAAATTGCTTATTATATTCATGCTACCGATGAGTCGGGACAAAACGCCGAACATCCGTTTATCGGGGCACCAGACCCGCATGTATACATTGTCGGGGCTATTCCACCTGATATTACAGTTACTCCCGATTCGCTTATTTTCCTGACTATAACTGCCATGTTGGAAGGAAAAAATGTTAAAATCGAAAATCTTACAGATGAAGATATTTATATTAACGATATTGAAAACGAAGGATTTAATGGTGGATTCCACTGGTATGTTGACCCATGGACAATTACTCTTCCTTATCTTTTAACTTCAGGGGATTCGCTTTTACTTACCGTAAAAATTGATGTTCCTTTAAGTTACATGGGAGATCTTATTTCAGATACTATGTCAATTGAATCGGAAGTCAGTGTTCATGATATTCTGATACTTGTTGATGAAGATTTGGTGTCAGCCTTCAATAATGTATTTACTGATAATATAACTTCCCTTAATGGAAATTATCCAAATCCATTCAGCTCTGAAACAAATATTAAATTTTCTATCAACAAAACTGCTAATGTATTAATTGAAATTTTTAATATCAATGGTCAAAAAATCAATACATTGATCAATAATCAATTATCTGCCGGAAATTATAATATTAAATGGAATGGACGAAACAAAAACGGAAAAAAAGTTACAGGCGGAATTTATTTCTTAAAAATGAAATCCGGTGAATTTGTATCAACCAAAAAAATGATATTAATGAAGTAAGTTGTTTGTTTGATAAGTATTATGTAACTCGTAATTAGTGAACAGGAGATTAATTCAAAGGAAAAATTATAAATTATAAAATTATCTAAGTGGGTTATTAATTTAATGGTAATAAGACGAAAAACCACCTAACTAAAAATAAATTATCATAGTAGTTATTGAAAAAATTTAAATATTTTTTAACAAAATATTTGTAAAAGAATAAACTCTTTATTATTTTTGTTGAAAATAAATAAAATTATTATTTAACTAAATTTTAAAACTATGAAAAAAAAATCAATTCTTATGTTTTTGGGAGTTTTTATTCTTTCAATAATTACGGTATTATCATTTTGTAAAAAAGATGAAGAAGATAAGAATAGTAACCCGACTGTTGCTTCAGTTACTGTGACGCCAGCATCAGTAGCAGCAAATG
>JADFUO010000422.1 GCA_015222115.1 Bacteroidota bacterium
TTGGTTTATTATTTTCTGTTTTTTCAAAACATCCCAATCAATATAACTTTTTGATAATTCGGGCTGAACTGAAAAATACCCAACATTCATTGTGGTAACATTATGAAAAAAATGAGAACCTGATGATGCATCCAATGGGTATCCTTCAAGACTTGTTTCAACAATAATTTTTGCATTCGAAATTTGAGGCCAATTCACGGGGATACCTATCCATTTATCACGACTGCCCCATCTTCCGGGTCCGATCAATATATATTTTTTATTTTGTTTTATCATTTGAGCATTCAGGGCTTCTATTTCTCTTGTCATTTCTTCGGTTTCACTCTTATCAAATAAATCCCTGTCAACATAAATTACATCATAAATATCCTTAATAATACCATTTCCCATTCCTTTTTCGGAATAAAGCAGAATGCTATCTTTTTTAATTTCATCCATATTAATATTATAATCCTGTGCGCTTCCTAATAACGGCTTAATCTGTAACAAATAAAATGATGCTTTATTTTGACTATCTTTATTTAAATCAACAGCAAACTCAATCTCAACCGCTGAGCCAAGTGCTTCTTTAACAATATCCAAAACTATTTCAATTGTTTTGGCAAGAGGAATATAATTATATTTTAAAATATTTACAAAATTAATTATTCTTGGTCCTGGTTTATTTATTCCAGGATAAATTACGTTATTACCAGGATCATAAACTGAGGCGCAATGACGAAGTGTTCCTTGTTTTTCAGCAACATCAATATCTGATCGTGCCAGGCCGGCTGTATCTCCTTCCAGTAAATTAACATTTTTCTTATTCAAATCAACAGCAAAAAACTTAACCTGTGAATTTTTATACTGGTCTTCTGGTGTATTAATTTCAGTTGCAGGATATTTTGGTGAAAATCTGTATGCTTTTTCACCTTCAACAACATATTTTCCAAGCCCGAGGGCAGCAACTGCAAAACCTTCTTCGGGTTTCATGTGTGCAAACGGGTAATAATTATACGACTGGGCAACACCGCTAATGTGAGGATAAAATAAATTATCATATTTATTACCAACAACTTCCTGAATTATTACTGCCATTTTCTCCTCTTCAATTTTATAATTTATTGCCTGGATATACCCGCGTGCAACAGGAGAATATATTGATGCAAAAACCAGTTTAATTGCATTCATAACCTGCTCAAGCCTTACTTTTATATCAGGGTGATTGTTGGGCAATAAATAAGTTTCAAAAATACCGGCAAACGGCTGCATTAATGAATCTTCAAATAAGCCGGAAGAACGGATAGCTATTGGTTTTTTTATTTTACGAAGTAAAATTTTCAGTCTTTTAATTAAAGTATCTGTTAATTTACCATTTAAAAATATATGTTTGATTTTTTCATAATCCAATTCAGATAAGATTCTTTCTTGTAATTTATTTCTGATAATAAAATATTCATACTCCTCAATCCCAATTACAGATGTTTTAGGTGCACAAATATTAATATTAGGTACATGTTTTGAAAAATCATAGTTATATATCAATGTATTGATAAAAGCCAGTCCCCTGCCTTTACCACCGAGTGAACCTTCTGTAAGACTAACGATATTACTTTCATCAAGAATCGCTGATTCCTCAAATGGTATGATTTTGCCTTTGTTTTGCTCATTTCTGAAATTCTGAATAACATCAATTAAAACTTCACGTATTTTTTGAGGACTTTCAAATTCGGTAACTTTACGGGGATTTAATATTCTTGCTGCCTGTATCTCGCCTCTTGCCATAAGCCATAGCGAAAAATTATCTTTTTTTGCATGATATAAAAGTGATTCATCAGGAATGGTTCTTAGATGGGTTTCAAATTCTTTCAGTGATTTTGCCACTCCAATCTGACGTCCGGTATTGTCTCTGTAAATAAAATTGCCAAATCCTAAATGGTATGTAATAAAACTTTGAAAATCCTGAAGTAATGTATCGGAATTTTTATTTATAAAGGTTGATTGTAATTCGTAAGCTTTTTCGGCATTTTTTATATCTGACGATTGAATAATTGTTGGTAAACCTTTTATTTCTTTTTTAACGAGTTTTATTAATTTAAAACCTGCATTACTATCCTTTTCACCATCTTTTTCATATTCAATATCAGTAATAACACACAACAGATAATCTTTATATTTATCTATCACTTTAATCGCACCTTCGTAAGTTGAGGTTAATATTATTTTAGGACGCGCTCTCATTCTCAGAACCTTATATAATTCATCCGTACTTACATCTTCAATTATTCTTTTTGTTTGTTCCATTACTATTTTATAAAGTAATGGAAGATACCGGCTATAAAATTTTATTGAATCTTCAACCAATAAAATCACTCTAACCAGTCCTATTGTAGTGTCATTTTCAATATTTATCTCATCTTCAACAAGTTTTATCATTGCGAAGAATATTTTTGAGTCACCATTCCAAACGAATGTCCTGTTGATATAATCCAGCTTTTTTTTATTGCTTTCAAAAAACTCTATATCTGCATTGTTATTCAGTAAAAAGAAAATCGGGATGTATGGAAATTTTTCTTTAATTTTTTTGCTTAATTCAAGAGACATTTTTTTATCACTTCCCATCATAATAATTATCAGGTCATAATGTTTTGTGCCAAGTTGCTCAAAAGCTTCATCATAAGTTGAAACACCTGTAATACGCGGAAGAGATGTTAGATTAAGTTGATGGTATTCGCCTAAAACATGCTCAGAGAACCTGCCTTCTTTTTCAATATTGTAAGCATCATAAAGATTTGCTACTAAAAGTATTTCCTTAACCTTGAAGGGCATAAGGTCGTGGTAAATATCACGGTTATAATTGTTTTTATTTAGAAATCGTTGAAGTAATTGCCTGTTAGTAATTTCACATTTATTTTTTTCAGGAATCGATTCATCAATTTCGTATTTATAACCTATTTTTTTTAGGGCATCTTTTCCTTTAATGCTATTCAAATACCCTGTTATCAGATTCGTAATATTGATTATAAGATCGCGTTCTTCATTAAGAAAGGGTCCTTCGTCGAATTCTTGAAATTTTTTTAAATAAAAAACTTCAATTTTACCGGTTTTGTTATCAATAGTTTCAAAATCCTGGCTCATCATCCAGTTGGTTTTTTTAAACCCCGGTGTTCTATATTCTTTTCCGCTAAATGTTATCCTTGCAACTGTATATTCAGGATACTGCCAGGCAGATGGTAAAATCAGGCAAATCTGTTGAAATGTTTCATCAACAGGCTGATTTGCTTTTAATATACTTGTAGTTTTGTTTATAGCAGCTAATTCCTTTAAACGTTCAAGACTCTCGTCTTTCAATTTTGGAATATTATTTTTTGATTTCACAATTTCTTTCATCCTTCAAAATTTATAAATATTGAGACTATAAAATTATAACAATTTTACGAGATTATAATCTAAATAATTAAGGCATATAAAAAAAAGCCGTATTTTCTTGTTTTGAATAAAATATTTTGAGTAATATTGCCGAAATTTTAACATTATTAACTAATTATAAACATATATTGAAATTATGACAAACAATGCTTATGACCAATTAGTCAATGATTTTATGGCTAAAATTATTGCTAAAAATCCTGGTGAAGAAGAATTTCATCAGGCAGTAAAGGAAGTTGTTGAATCATTAGTTCCTTATATTGAAGAAAATCCTCATTACAAGGAAGCAAAAATCTTAGAAAGAATTGCAGAACCTGAAAGAGTTATTTTATTCAGAATTCCCTGGGTTGATGACAAAGGCGAAATTCAGATCAACAAGGGCTATAGAATAGAAATGAATAGCGCTATCGGACCGTATAAAGGCGGGTTGCGTTTCCACCCGACAGTAAATCTCGGGATATTGAAATTTTTAGCTTTCGAACAGGTATTAAAAAATAGTTTGACCACATTGCCAATGGGTGGCGGTAAAGGTGGTTCTGATTTTGATCCTAAAGGAAAATCAGACAATGAAGTAATGCATTTCTGTCAAAGTTTTATGACAGAATTATTCCGTCATATCGGTCCTAACACCGATATACCTGCCGGAGATATAGGAGTTGGCGGCCGTGAAATCGGTTTCTTATTCGGTCAGTATAAAAGACTTAAAAACGAATTTACAGGTGTTTTAACCGGTAAAGGCCGTGAATGGGGTGGCAGCTTAATCAGACCGGAAGCTACAGGTTACGGAGCCACTTATTTTGCAGAAGAAATGCTGAAGACCAGAGGTGATTCTTTGAAAGATAAAATTGTTGCTATTTTAGGTTCAGGTAATGTTGCCCAATTTGCTACCGAAAAAGTTACTCAATTAGGCGGTAAAGTAGTTACTTTATCCGACTCATCAGGTTACATTTATGACCCTGACGGAATTGATGAAGAAAAACTGGCTTACATTATGCATCTGAAAAATGTTAAGAGAGGAAGAATTAAAGAATATGCTGAAAAATACGGCTGCGAATATCACGAAGGTCAGCGACCATGGGGTGTTAAATGTGATGTAGCTATGCCATGCGCAACTCAAAATGAAATTAATGAAGATGAAGCTAAAATGTTAATTGAAAACGGTTGTATCTGCATTTCAGAAGGAGCTAACATGCCTTCAGCACCTGAAGCAATTCTTGTTTATCAGGATGCAAAAATCCTTTTCGGTCCTGGCAAAGCTGCTAATGCAGGTGGTGTTTCAGTTTCAGGTCTTGAGATGTCACAAAATTCATTAAGATTATCATGGACAAGAGAAGAAGTTGACAGCAGACTGCAAACAATTATGAAAGACATTCACGAAACTTGTGTTAAATACGGAAAAGAAGATGACGGTTATATTGACTATGTAAAAGGAGCAAATATCGGTGGCTTCGTAAAAGTAGCCGATGCAATGTTAGCACAAGGAGTTGTTTAAGAACATTTTTAAAACAAAATAATTTAACCCTGTCAGGTTTCCTCCTGACGGGGTTTTTTGTTTATAAATAATAAAAATGAATTAAAAAAAGCATAAA
>JADFUO010000423.1 GCA_015222115.1 Bacteroidota bacterium
GTCCTGTAATATTTCCCTTTAAACGTGTTTGAATTGATAATATATTAAATTTAGATTTGGCATTAACATCTTTTCCGTTAATATCAAGTTTTTCATTTTGTGGATAAAGACAAAAATGTCCTTCTCTGACATCAACTGTTTGTCTGGAATCCCAGAAAATATCAGACTTTACAAACCCCGAAAATTTAATTCCGAAATTTTTGTTGTCCTGTGCTACTAAGATTATCGGAAAAATAAGCACAAAAAGAATAAGTAAATGTTTTTTCATAATTATTGATTTTTAAAAATTTGGGCAAATATAAAATACATTTCCGAAAAAATGAGATAAGAAAGCTAAATTTTATTTTTTAGCTTATTACAGTTATATTTTCTTCCTGTAGAAGTGGTTTCCTTTTGTATTTAAGCATAAGTTGTGCAATGGTAATTACATCTTTCTGACAATACTTTACAATACGTTGCAGGTCTTTTTCATCCCAATAAACTCGTGCAACATCACTGCCCTTAATATCATCTTTTGGTGTTGGAATATTAAAAACGGTAGCCAGAAGCTCTAAAGATGTATAGTGTTTATAATCACCGAATTTCCATAATTCCATTGTGTCAAGGTGAGGTATTTCCCAGGGTTTCTTGCCCGACATATTCAGCAAATCGGGTAGTTTGATGTCATTTATTAACATTCTTCTTGAAAGATATGGGAAATCAAACTCTTTGCCATTATGAGCACATAATAAATATTTTCTGGTGTTATAGTAAGTGTTTAAAAGTTCCGCAAATTCATTTAATATATTTTTTTCATCATCACTGTAAAATGATTTTATACGAAATTCTTTATTTCTAAAAAACCCGGCTGATATACAAATAATTTTACCGAACTCGGAATATATACCTGCACGGCTGTAAAGAATATCAGGAGTGTCATTTTCTTCCTTTTTTAAAGATTCAGCTTTTTTATCCCATAACATTTTAAAATTATCAGGCATATCATCATAAGATGGATATTCGGGAACTGTTTCAATATCAATGAAAAGAATATTTTCAATATTTATCTGGTTTAACATAATGCTTGGTTTTTAAATTTATTTCAGTAAAGATACAAGATTTATAAAAAAAAACAATAAATTTATAGGCAATAATAAAAAATGATTATAAAGATATGTCATTAACTTTGAACCTTGAACCTTGAACTTTGAACAGAAACATATGTTACCCATAATTAGTTAACCTATGAATTTAAAACATTCCAGATACCTGATAATAAGTTTATTAATAATAATAATTACTTCATGTAAAAAAGAAGTTAATTCCGACCCTCAGATTATTATAATTTCTCCAACGGAAAATCAACAATTCAATGTTTTGGATACTATACAGGTTAAGTGTATTGTTTATGATGATAATGGAATAGAAAATATTAAAACGGTTCTTGTTAATGAAAGTCTGATACCTGTGTTAAACCCGGTTAATTATTATCCGCAAACCGAAAACAAAAATATTGATTTGGAAATTCTTTATCCTGTTGATGATATTCATCTTGAAAGCGGTAAGTACTTTATTTTAGTAAGGGCTTTTGATGGAACAAATTTTAAGAATAAATATGTAAGTATAAACCTTGTTGAAGTGCCAAAAGAACTTGAAAAGTTAATTGTTTTGACAAAACCTGATAATTTTACTACAAATGTGTTTTCTGTTAATCCTGTTTTTGAGATTGAAGAAGAGTTTGTAATTGATGGGAATTATATTTCTTCGGATATAAGCTCAAAATACCGGCAGTTATATATTACAGGAGATATTCCCTGTAAATTATTTGTTTTTGATTTAGAGGAAAATGAATTGGATTGGTCGGTTGATGCATCTATGCCTTATCCTGTTTTTTCAAATGTGTATTATAATGATGGAACAGTTTATACTTCCTCAGAAAACGGAAATATCACAGGGTACAATAATGTGGGCACAGTAAATTTATCAACTGATTTTACAACCGATAGTTTACCAACTAAACTTTTGATACATGGAGAATTTATTTTATCGGATTTAAAATTACGAACAGGGCCACAAAGATTAATTGCTACTTATTATCTTGTAAGCGGGGTAAAAAAGCAGCAAATTATTACAAATTTTAAAGTAATTGATTTTTATTTGGTTGATGAGAATAATATAATTGTTTTTGCAGTGCAGAATAATACCGGAAAAATTTTTATTTACAATGTAACTGAAAATTATATTTCTGAGCCTGTTCATATATTTAATAATGAAATAATATCAACATCTATAATTAATAAAAGTAATTTTTTGGTCGGGACAAATAATACTATTTGGTTATTTAATTCAAGTAATTCATCGACAATATCTGTTGTTGAAGGCATCACTGCATCCCAGCTTGAATATGATGAACTGAATGAAATAATTTTTGCAACAGAGTTGAATAATATTAATTTTTTTCAATATCCTTCAGGGGAATTGATTAATACTGTTAATTACGGCGACTCAATATTAAATATTCATTTGTTATACAATAAATAGATGAAGTTGCAAAAAAAACAATTAAAAGTATTATAAGACGCAGATTTTCGCTGATTTATTATGATTTTTTTATCAGCGTTTTTCTGCGTTAATCAGCGTCAAAATAAAATAAAATATGAAAGAAAATTATTTACATACTGATATTACAGGTAAAATCCTGAAAGCATTTTTTAAAGTTTATAATACTTTAGGCTATGGTTTTCTGGAGAAAGTTTATGAAAATGCTATGCTAATTGAATTAAGAAAAATGGGATTAAAATGCTCCAATCAACTACCAATAAAGGTATTTTACGAAAACGAAAAAGTAGGAGATTATTATTCCGACATATTAGTTGAAGACAAAGTGATAGTAGAATTAAAAGCAATCGAAGCCTTAGCACCTGAGCATGAGACCATTTTAGTTAATTATTTAAAGGGAACAGAAATAGAAGTTGGTTTACTGTTAAATTTTGGCCCAAAGCCTCAGTATAAACGAAGGGTTTTGACAAAAGAATATTTAAGAGGTTTAAAAAAATAAAGTATTCAGACGCAGATCCATACGGACAAGTTTTACGCAGATTTATTATGATTTTTTTATCAGCGTTTTTCAGCGTAGATCAGCGTCTAAATATTATAAAACAGTTTTTATTAAAATATGACTTTAAAACTAATTCAAACTGGTGATGGTTCATTTACCTTATTTGTTCATGAACTGAATGAGCATTATCATTCAACTTTCGGGGCTGTTAATGAATCCAGGCATATTTTTATTAATGCCGGCTTTAATTATTTCAAAAATATTACAGAACAAATTAATATTTTTGAGTTTGGCTTCGGAACCGGATTAAATGCTTTTCTTACTTTATTTGAGGCAAGAAAAAACAAACAAAAAGTCAATTATACTACAATTGAACCTAATCCTCTTGACAAAGATATATTTTCCAAACTAAATTATTTTGATTTTATAAAAGATAAGAATGCTGAAAAAATATTTTTAAGATTACACCAAAACAGCTGGAACAAACATGCTGAGATATCAAAAGGTTTTTTTCTGCTAAAAATCAAATCAAAAATTGAAGATGTTGCTTTGGATCCTGATAAATATCACCTGGTTTATTTTGATGCCTTTGCACCTGAGGTACAACCAGAATTGTGGACTGAACAAATATTTCAAAAGGTTTATAATTCAATGAGAAACAATGGAGTGCTTGTAACTTATTCGGCAAAGGGAATGGTTAAAAGAAATATGATATTTGCAGGTTTAAAAGTTGAGAAATTACCAGGTCCCAAAGGTAAAAGGGAATTTATAAGGGCAGTAAAAAACTAATTTTATTTCAAAATAAGTTTAATTCATCTAATCCAAATAGTTTTAATATTCAAAAACTCCTTAATTCCGTAATGTGATAATTCCCTTCCATATCCTGATTTTTTAATTCCTCCGAAGGGCAGCCGTGGGTCGGATTTGGTCATACCGTTCACGAAAACAGCACCTGCTTCAATTTTTCTGGCAATTTCCTCACCTTTTTTAATGTCTTTTGTCCAGATACTTGCACCCAAACCATACATTGTATCATTAGCAATTTTTATAGCTTCTTCGGTGTTTTTCACCCTGATTATTACTGATATCGGTCCAAAGGTTTCTTCATCCACAACAGGCATTCCTTTTTTTACATTTGTTAAAAGTGTTGGCTGATAGAAAAATCCTTCACTGTTTATTCTTTTTCCGCCAGTAATTAATTCAGCTCCCATTTTTATTGATTGTTGTACTTGTTTGTCAATAGTATCCAGCAGGTTTTTTTGTGCTAAAGGACCCATTTGTGTATTTTCTTTCATAGGGTCGCCAACTATCATATTTTCCAGAATTATTTTTTGCTGTTCTATAAAATCGCCTGCAATGCCTTCTTCAACAATAAACCTTTTTGCAGAAATACAAACCTGTCCTGCATTCAACATTCTTGAAAATGTACCGGTAGCGCATGATTTATTTATTTCAGCGTCATTAAGAACAATATACGGGTCGGAGCCTCCAAGTTCAAGCACTGATTTTTTAAGATATTTACCTGCTTGTGCTGCAACTTTGCTTCCTGCATTTAAACCTCCTGTAATAGTTACTGCTTTAATATAATCACTTGCAATAAC
>JADFUO010000424.1 GCA_015222115.1 Bacteroidota bacterium
AAAATGATTATTTTATATGTATAATTGAATAACGGTAATGGTAAAGGTTAGGAAGCCGGTTTGGGTAAAGGAAAAAGGTTAGGTGTAAAAAAAACTTTACCCTTACCCCTAAACCAAACAGGCTTCTTAACCCTAACCCTATAACCTAAATAAATATCAAAATCACAATATTTAAGTTAACGCTAATGCGATAGATATCGGGATTACATGATACTTCTGACATCTTACTTGCCTTTGCCGTCAGGCAGGCATTTGACATAACACTAATGCATCCTCTACTGTTTCAACATTGAAAAAAGTCAATGTCAGTTTATCTTTTGCTTCCCTCATCCTGCATAGGGACGGATTTTGCTGTACAAATTTCAGTACTTGTGTAAACTTTTCCGATTGGTAATATGGAGAATCCTGTTTGGAGATAAAATATCCGGTTAGTTTTCTGTTTTTCAAAACAATCTTTTCAAAGCCGATTTTTTTTGCCAGCCATCGTAACCTGATAGCATTTAACAATTCTGCTGTCTGTTTTGGAACAGGACCAAAACGGTCAATCAATCTTTTCCGGAATTGCAACAAAACTTCTTCCATTTGAATATTATCAAGCTCTTTATATAAACTCAGGCGTTCGGTAATATTTGTAATATAATGGTCAGGGATAAGGATTTCAAGGTCGGTTTCAATCAGGCAATCCTTAACAAATTCATCATGTTGTTCATCTTTAAATACATCTTTAAATTCATTTTCTTTTAATTCCATAATTGCCTCATCCAGTATTTTATGGTACATTTCAAATCCTATCTCTGAAATAAAACCACTTTGCTCTCCGCCCAAAATATTACCTGCACCACGAATATCCAAATCACGCATGGCAATACTAAAACCGCTGCCAAGCTCAGCAAATTCCTCTATTGCTTTTAATCTTTTTCTGGCTTCGGTTGTTAATACCGAAAGTGGCGGAGATAAAAGATAACAAAATGCTTTTTTATTTGTTCTTCCCACCCTGCCTCTCAACTGGTGCAAATCACTAAGTCCATAGTTTTGAGCATCATTAATAAAAATCGTATTAACATTCGGAATATCCAAACCGGATTCAACAATAGTTGTAGCCACCAAAACATCATATTTCCCTTCAATAAAATCCAGCATGGTTTTTTCCAGTTTCACGCCTGCCAACTGACCGTGAGCCACGGCAATTTTCACATCAGGACAAAAACGTTGTAACATTCCCTGAACTTCCAAAATATTCTGTATCCTGTTATGAATAAAAAATACTTGTCCGCCCCTTGAAATCTCATACATTATTCCATCCCTGATAACTTCCTCGTTAAACATTGTTATTTCGGTTTGAACCGGATATCTGTTTGGCGGAGGAGTATTGATAATTGACAAATCCCTTGCTCCCATCAACGAAAACTGTAAGGTTCGCGGAATCGGAGTTGCAGTCAAAATTAAAGTATCAACATTAACTTTAAATTGTTTAAGTTTTTCTTTAACCGAAACACCAAATTTTTGCTCTTCATCAATAATCAGCAAACCTAAATCTTTAAATTTAATATCCTTACTTACAAGCCGATGAGTACCAATCAAAACATCAGTCTTTCCTGACTCAATATCTCTGAGAATTTGCTTTTGTTGTTTAACACTTTTAAACCTGTTAATATAATTGATATTACAGGGAAATTCGTTTAAACGGTCCGTAAAGGTTTTATAATGCTGCAATGCAAGGATTGTAGTCGGCACAAGCAAAGCAACTTGTTTACTTTCGGCAACCACTTTAAAAGCAGCTCTGATAGCTATTTCGGTCTTTCCAAAACCAACATCACCGCATATCAATCTGTCCATCGGATAATTCTGTTCAAGATCTTTTTTTATATCAATTGTAGCTTTTAACTGGTCTGGAGTATCTTCAAAAATAAACGAAGCCTCAAGTTCGTGCTGCAAATAAGTATCGGGTGAAAACTGAAAACCTTCGGTTAATTTACGTTCTGCATATAATTTTATAAGGTCTTTGGCAATATCTTTTACCCGTTGTTTTGTGCGGTTTTTTAGTCTGTTCCAAACATTTGAGCCAAGTTTATTAAGCAGTGGAGCTTTTCCTTCTTTGCCAACATATTTTGCAATACGGTGCAACGAATGTATGCTCACATATAACAGGTCATTATTTTTATATACTAAACGGATTGCTTCCTGCTGCCTGCCATTGTTTTCAATTTTTTCCAAACCGTCAAATTTTCCAATTCCATGGTCAATATGAGTTACAAAATCACCCGGCTTTAAGTCATATATTTCTTTTAAAGTTACAGCTTGTTTTGTTTTATAACCGTCTTTAAGAAAAAAACGATGATGTCGTTCAAAAATCTGATGATCGGTATAGCATGCAATTTTCAGGTTCCTGTCAATAAATCCTTCGTGCAGTGATGTATTGATGGTTGTAAAATCAATTTTCAGTTTCAATCCGTTGTTATTCCTGATATCTTCAAAAATTGAATAAAGTCTTTCAATTTGTTTAGGATTATCCGAAAAAATAATATTACTGATATTTTTAGCTGAATTTTCGGTTAGATTTTTAATTATTAACTCAAAATTTTTATTGAACGACGGCTGGGGAATAATATCATAATTAAGGATAAAAC
>JADFUO010000425.1 GCA_015222115.1 Bacteroidota bacterium
ATATAAGCTTAAGAGAAGAAGGCTGCCAATTATCAAACCAAAAAAAATATAAAGAAGCATTGAATAAATTTGAACCTTGAAAAAACTACAATTAAAAATAAATTACAAAAGTTCGGTTAATATTATTTTCTATCTTTGATAAATATAACTGAAAAGTAATGTATAAAAAATCTACATTTTTCCTGTTAGTAACAATTTATTTTCTTTGTTATCAAAACATAATTATAGCTCAGGATGATGATATAAAGCAATATTTCAAAGGAATTTATCTTAAGTCGCATCCACAAGATCCTAAACTACCACCTGAATTTTTCATTAAGTCAAAATCCAAAAGCTTTCAGATGGGATTCGGTGGTTATGTTAAACTTTATGGTATATATGATTTCAACGGATTGCAAACCGTTACTGATTTTATAACTTATGAAATTCCTGTTGGACAGGGAAACACCCAGCAGAACCGTTTTGCACTTGATGTGCGACAAAGCAGAGTTTATACAGAAATTCTTGGTATGACTAAATACGGAACTCTAAGAATTTATATGGAAGCCGATTTCTTAGGCAAAACCGGTTTCTTTCGGTTAAGACATGCATTCGGACAGTTTAAGGGATTTTTAGCAGGAAAAACATGGAGCACTTTTATGGACTTGAGTGCTTCGCCCAATACAGTTGATTTTGAGGGTCCAAATAGTGAGATTTGTCTTAGAGCAGTGATGATAAGATTTACACAAGCTTTTGGTAATCATTTTATTTATTCTGTGGCTATTGAACAACCCGATGTATCCATAACAAATGAAAATACCGAAGATATCCCACAATACGTACCTGATATAATTGCAAGAGTTAAAACCTATGGAAAGTTGGGACACATACAATTGGCCGGTGTATTTAGGGACATAGCTTACGAAGATACTATTACAGCAGAAAAAAGGAGTTCAAGGGGTTGGGGTGTTGCATTCAGTGGAAGCCTGAATATTACTAAAAAGAATAAATTTATGTTCCAGACAGTTTATGGAGATGGTATATCAAAATATATTCAGGATATATCCGGAACAGGAAGAGACCTTGTTCCAAAGCCCGGTTGTCCGGGAGAATTACAGGCTTTACCTGCTTTTGGAATTTATGCTGCCCTTCAACATAATTGGACGCAAAAACTTAATTCAACGATTGTCTATGGCTATACTGAAGCTTATGACCTTGGTAATAAACCTCCTGATAACTATCAAACGGGTATGTATATTGCTGCCAATCTTTTTTGGGATTTATTGCCAACGGTTCGTTTTGGTATTGAATACCTCTGGGGTGAAAGAGTAAACAAGAACGGAGATTCAGGAACAGCTAACCGTATCGATTTTATGGTAAAATATTGTTTTTAATGTTGCGGAATATAAATAATTTACGAATTTTGCAAGCTCATTTTATTATATAGATTTTACACATAAATTATTTGATTATGAAAAAACGTTTGTTATTAATAAGTAATTCAACAAATTACGGAGAAGAATACCTTGGCTGGCCACGAAACGATATAAAAAACTTTTTGTCCGGAACCGGAGTAAAACAAATTTTGTTTATACCTTATGCAGGTGTAGGATTGTCCGATGAAAGTATTGAAAAATCTTATGATGTTTATGCTGATAAGGTTAATGCTGTATTCAATGAATTAGGATATAGCATATATTCAATTCATAAGGAAGCTGATCCGGTTGAGGCTGTAAATAATGCTGAAGCAATTGCCGTTGGGGGAGGTAATACCTTCCATCTTATTTATATGATGCATAAGACAAAAATCATGGAACCTATTCGTGAAAGGGTTTTAAATGGTATGCATTATATGGGATGGAGTGCAGGAGCAAATGTAGCATGCCCTTCATTAAAAACTACTAATGATATGCCCATTATTGAACCGGAAAGTTTTAACTGTTTAAATTTAGTGCCATTTCAGATAAATCCGCATTATTTGGATGCTAATCCCGAAGGTCATGGGGGAGAGACCCGCGAACAAAGAATTGAAGAATTTTTAGTTGTGAACAGGGATATTTATGTTGTCGGATTACGTGAGGCAACTTTACTTTTAGTTGAAGGAAATTCAATAAAATTAGTTGGCAAAAGACCTATTCGTCTCTTCAAATTCGGTCAGGAACCTAAAGAATTTATTTCCGATATGGATATAAATTATTTATTAAAGTAATTGTTTAATTGCTTGTAATATATTACTGGGTAATAGACTATTGGAAATATATATTGTCAAAATGTCAGTAGCTGTTTATTGAAGATTAGTCATCCGAGAGATTATAGTTTCTTAAGCGATCCCGGCAGGATTCGAACCTGCGACCCACAGCTTAGAAGGCTGTTGCTCTATCCAACTGAGCTACGAGACCATATTATGATTTTAAGACGGTCGCAAAATTACTAAATAATCCTGAACTAAAAAAGGATATTCCAATTATTGTTCAAACTGTATATATTTTGGCGGGAGAAGAAGAAGTGAGTTATGAAGCTGGATGTGATGAATTTTTAGCCAAACCTATAAAATTTAATACTCTTCTAACCACTATTGGAAAATACTTTTAAAATTAAAGTGTTTTTAGTCGGGGTAGCAGGATTTGAACCTGCGACCTCCTGCTCCCAAAGCAGGCGCGCTAACCGGACTACGCTATACCCCGTTAAAGATTTTAAATTAAAATCCTGAATGAAAGAACATTTTTAGTAGCGGAGAGAGGGGGATTCGAACCCCCGGTACCCGTTCTTGAGTACGGCAGTTTAGCAAACTGCTGGATTAAGCCACTCTCCCACCTCTCCTGTAAACCTATACTGTATTATACTAATGCTGAATAGAAATGCAATAACTTTAAAAGTCTATTCAGCACGCATAACTACTTCTAAACAGCTTTACTTCGCAAATC
>JADFUO010000426.1 GCA_015222115.1 Bacteroidota bacterium
CCAAAGTTGATACACTAATTTATTCACCCGACCATGCTGAAATACAGGAAATAATTATTAGATCCGAAATTCTAAAAAACATTAATTCATTTACATGGAGCAA
Source organism: Bacteroidota bacterium (assembly GCA_015222115.1). Lineage (GTDB taxonomy): Bacteria > Bacteroidota > Bacteroidia > Bacteroidales > JADFUO01 > JADFUO01. The sequence continues at coordinate 104 of JADFUO010000426.1, forward strand.
AAAACCCGGAGCAGATATTTTAATTACAAACATTTCAAAACTTAATGGGGAAACCGAAATTACTGCTGAATTTAAAAATGAAAATATCAAAATTATTATTCCTTTTACTGATAATGCTTCAATTGAAAATACGATACATTGCTGGGCAACAATGCTTTTTTTGAATTATAAAAATGATTTGATAGCCAAACGAATGTCAAAGCTCTGTTCAATCGCAATGAGATTAGAATTAAAAGAAGGAATAAATAATTGTTCAATCATCAACGACAGTTATAACTCTGATATTAATTCACTCAGTATTGCTCTGGATTTTTTGAATCAGCAGAAACAACATAAGGAAAAAACAATAATATTGTCCGATATACTTCAAAGCGGAAGAAATGATGTTGATCTTTATTCAGGAATAGCTGATTTATTATCAAACAAAGGAATTAAGCGAATTATCGGAATAGGACCGGCAATCAGCAAACAAGCAGATAAATTTAAAATTGATAAATGTTTTTACTTAACTACTGATGAATTTCTCCGGAAATTCTCTTTTTCATCATTTCGTAATGAAAGCATACTATTGAAAGGTGCCAGGATATTTGAATTTGAGCAGATAAGTAAAGCATTGCAGCAAAAAGCTCATGAAACTATCCTTGAAATTGACCTTAATGCAATGGTACATAATCTTAATTATTATCGCTCAAAATTAAATCCTTCAACCAAAATTATGGCAATGGTAAAGGCTTTTTCTTATGGTAGCGGTAGTTTTGAGATTGCCAATGTTTTACAGTATCACAGGATTGATTATTTAACAGTTGCTTATGCAGATGAAGGTATTGAGTTGAGAAAGGCAGGAATTACCGTACCTATAATGGTTATGAATCCCGATGAACAAAGTTTTGACGGAATAATCAAGCATAGCCTTGAACCCGAAATATATAATTTCAGAATACTTGGTTTGCTTGAAGAAGCAATAAAGAAAAATATCCTTCCAAAAAACAAGCCGGTAAAAATCCATATAAAACTTGATACAGGTATGCACCGCCTCGGATTTGAGGAAAAGGATATTGATAAACTGTCAAAGCAACTGGAAATCAATAAGTCAATTTATGTTCAATCAATCTTTTCTCATCTTGCAGCCAGTGAAGATCCGGCACATGATGATTTTACAAACCTGCAGATAAGCCTGTTTGAAAAAATGAGCGATTTACTGAAATCAAAAATTGACCATCCTGTTTTGCTTCATATACTGAATTCTGCCGGAATAAACCGTTTTCCATCTGCCCGTTTTGATATGGTACGGATAGGGATAAGTCTTTATGGAATTGCTTTGGATAAAACCGAACAAAATTCTTTGGAAAATGTCAGCACTCTGAAATCAAGTATTTCACAGATAAAGAATATTCCTGCAAGAGATACAATAGGTTATAATCGTAAAGGTGTAGCTAAAAATGATATGGTTATAGCGATTGTTCCCATCGGATACGCAGATGGACTTAGCCGTAAACTTGGCAACTGCAGGGGAAAATTGTTTGTTAATGGAAAATCAGCTTTTATTGTTGGTAATGTTTGTATGGATATGTGTATGATTGATATTACTGATATTCAGGCAAAGGAAGGAGATGAAGTAATCATTTTCGGAGATGATTATCCTATTCAGAACATAGCTAAAGATATGGATACAATTCCCTACGAAATATTAACAGGTATTTCCCGCAGAGTTAAAAGGATTTATTTTCATGAATGAAACCATAA
>JADFUO010000427.1 GCA_015222115.1 Bacteroidota bacterium
AGCTTATCAGCAGATTTTTGCCAATTAAATTCCTGTCTTCTTTTTTGCCCTTTTAAAATTAAGTTTTCACGGAGCTTTTTATCATAGTTAATTTTTTTCATTGCTTCGGCAATTGAATCAATTGAAAACGGATCAACTAATAATGCAGCATCACCGGCTATTTCAGGCATTGAAGTTACATTTGAAGTTATTACAGGCACATCGCAGTAGAATGCTTCAACAATCGGAATTCCAAAACCTTCAAAATATGAAACATAAGTTAATGCCAAAGCCGAACCAACTACTTGATATAGCTTTTCTGCAGATAATCTGTCGGTGAAAATCACTTCGTTTTTAAACTGCATCTGATTATATACTTCCCTGATTTTGTCTGTCCACCACATTTTTTCTCCAACAATCACAAGCTTGGTTTCTGTATGATTTGTTTTTCTGAACTTATCAAAAGCTTTGAAAAGATTTACAAGATTTTTTCGCGGATGCAAGGCACCGACAAAAACAAAATATGACTTTCCCTGAGTATATTTTTCCCTGATAGCTTTTTGGGTTGATTTATTAACAGGTTTGAAATTTTCGTTTGCTCCGTTATAAACCACATCAATTTTATTCGCAGCAACCGAATATTGTTTGATAATATCCTGTTTTGAAAATTCGGAAACAGTAACTATTCTCATAGCTTTATGAGCATATTTCGGGAAATAATATTTATAATGTTTTCTTTTCAAAAAAGGCAGGTCATTTGGATAATGTTCAAAGTTCAGATCATGGAAAACAGCAATTGACGGAACATCCGATGATAATGACAAGTATCCGTCGGGTGAAAGAAATAAGTCTGCTTTAATTTTTTTTAAAACTCTTGGTATTGCATGCTCAAACCATAAATAAAATAAAAATGGATGCCTTGCTTGCGGAGGGGTTACTATTGGTTTAACATTTTCGGAAAAAATATATTCATCATTATATTTTCTGTCAAAAATAAAATAGAAGTTATGCTCAGGATGTTGGGTTGTAATCCTTTTTAAAGTTTCATAAGCTACCCAGCCTATTCCTTCTAACTTGTCTTTAATTAATAACCGTGTGTTGACTGCTATTTTCAAACCGTAAAACTAAATCTGTGATTAATATTTTAATAAAAACCCGAATATTTATAATAAATTTGCACAAATTTATAATTTTTTCAAGATGCAACGAAAATTTCTGACTAATCTTGCACTGCTTTTATTTCTTAATTTTCTTATCAAACCATTTTGGATACTTGGGATTGACAGAACGGTTCAGAATGTTGTAGGATTGGAAGACTATGGTTTTTATTTTGTTGTTTTTAATTTTTCACTTATTTTTAATATTCTGCTTGATTTTGGGATTACTAATTTTAATAACCGGAATATTGCCCAGCATAATTTTCTTCTGAACAAATATTTTTCAAGTATAGTTTTATTAAAATTACTTTTGTCTGTTGTTTATGTGATCGTGATATTTTCGATAGCATTAATAATGGGTTGGGATAAACAACAATTAATATTATTGTGCTTTCTCGCTTTCAATCAATTCTTGCTTTCTTTTGTTCTTTATTTGCGGTCAAATATTTCGGGATTGCTTCTTTTTAAAACAGATAGTGTTTTATCAGTTCTTGACAGAATGCTAATGATCATTATATGCGGAGTTCTGCTCTGGGGAAACGTTACTGACCGAAAATTTCAAATTGAATGGTTTGTTTATGCTCAAAGCTCTGCATATATTCTAACAGCTTTAACAGCTTTAATTATTGTTATTAAAAAAGCTCATTTTAAACGACTTAAATGGAACCGCCCATTCTTTATTTTGATAATAAAGCAAAGTTTTCCGTTTGCTGTGCTTATATTCTTAATGACTTGTTATAACAGGGTAGATTCAATAATGCTTGAGATTTTATTGCCCGAAGATATTGGTAATGAGCAGGCAGGTGTATATGCTCATGGCTTTCGTTTATTAGATGCTTCAAATATGATAGCATTTTTATTTGCTGTGCTTCTACTGCCGATTTTTTCAAAAATGATAAAAATGAAAGAGTCTGTCGAACAGTTAGTGAAATTAGCTTTTACATTGCTAATAACTATTTCGGTTATTGTTGCAGCAGGATCATTCTTTTATTCGTATGAGTTGATGGAATTGCTTTATGATTCTGAAATTACTGAATCGGCAGAAGTATTCAAGCTGATAATGGGAGGTTTTATTGCAATTTCAACCACTTATGTTTTTGGTACTTTACTGACAGCTAATGGAAGTCTTAAACAATTAAATATTGTTGCAGCTGGCGGTGTGTTATTAAATCTTATTTTAAATATAATTTTGGTTCCGAAATTACTTGCTGTTGGTTCTGCTTATGCAAGTCTTATAACACAATTTATTATTGCAATCATTCAGGTTATAATTGTTCAAAGTATTTTTAAGTTTAAAATAAACTATAAGTTTTTGCTGAGTATTGTGTTTTTTATCCCCGGTGTAATATTAATTAACGTTTTGTCGAAAAAACTGCAATTCTCATGGGAAATCAATTTTATTCTCATGGTAGCAATCTCTTTATTATATGCATTTATCTTAAAATTGATCAGTATAAAATCCTTTATTAAAATTCTTAAAGAATAAAAAGATTTGTACATTAAATAAAATTTTCTATTTTTGCTCTCTTTTATAAAAGAAAAAAAAATATTATGATAAACCAGTTAAAAGAAAACGGTGATTTCGATTCAGCAAATTTTGTTTCTTTCTTGTATAAATGGCGAAAACCGTTGATAGTTATTTCAGCAGTTGCTTTGGTGGCTTCTTTAATTTTTTCTTCATCATTTTTCATCACTCCTCTTTACAAATCAACAGTTGTATTATTTCCAACATCAAGTAGTTCTATTTCAAAAGCTTTATTAAGTGAGACTTATGGCGGGAAACAGGATATTCTTGAATTTGGTGAGGATGAGCAAACAGAACAAATGCTGCAGATTTTAAACTCAAATATGATTAGAGACAGGATCGTAAAAAAGTTTAACCTGATGGAGCACTATGATATTGATAGTACATCAAAATATAAGAATACTAAATTATTTAACGAATACGAAGATAATATAAAATTCAGACGGACAGAATTCATGGCAGTAAAAATAACTGTTTATGACAAAAATCCTCAAACAGCAGCCGATATTGCAAATAATATTGCCGAATTGCTTGATTCTACAAAAATTTATATGCAGAAAGAAAGGGCAATAAAAGGATTTAAGATTGTTGAAGCTGAGTATTTAAAACTGAAGAATGAAATCAGTCAAATGGAAGATTCTTTAACAGTTCTTAGAAAACTTGGTGTTCATGATTATGAGTCGCAATCGGAAATGATTAACAGGCAATTAGCTATTGAACTGGCTAAAGGAAATACTCCTGCAATTAAAAGATTAGAAAAAAAGCTTAATACCCTTGCTTTATATGGAGGTCCTTATGTGTCGTTAAGAGATGCTCTGGAACATGAAAAAAAGCAATTAAGTCTGATAAAATCAAAATACGAAGAAGCAAAAGTTGATGCTGAAGAAAGTCTGCCTCAGAAATTTGTTGTTAATTATGCTTATAAGGCTGAAAGAAAATCTTTCCCGGTAAGATGGGTTATTGTTGTTATTTCTACTTTTTCTGCATTTATTCTTAGTGTTTTGTTAATAATTGATTTGGAAAATATTTATAAACACAGAAAAAAAAAAGAAACCGTTCAATAAAAATACATTTAAGCAAACTACGATTCAGTAAAATTAAAACAAATATAAAAATGGAAAATTACTATAATAATTTTAACCTCATAAAGTTGCTTATTAAATGGAAAATCCATTTAATAATAATTGTAATTATTTCTGTTATTTTGGCTGTAATATTTTCAAGTCCTTGGTTTATAACACCAAAATATAAATCTACAGCTATTGTATATCCGGCAAATATTTCACCTTATTCTGAAGAAACTGAAACCGAACAAATGCTTCAGCTTTTACAGTCAATGGATATTAAAGACAGCATTATTAAAAAGTTTGATTTGCCAAAACATTATAAAATAGATTCAAATTACAAATATTTTTATACAACCCTTCTGTATGAATATAGTCAGAATGTAAGCATTAATAAAACTCCTTATGAATCTGTTGAGATTGAAGTGTTGGACAAAGACCCTCAGATTGCCTGCGATATGGTAAACTCGATTATTGATTTTTATAATACAATGGTAAGAAAAATGCATAATGATAAATATACTGAAGTAATAAAGATGTATAAATTTCAATTAATTAATAAAAGAAAAAGAATTGATTCATTGGAGGTAAAGTTAAAGGATTTTAGTACAAGATACGGTTTAATTGAATATGGTTCGCAGAGTGTTGAGGTTACAAGAGGGTTATTAAAAACCGTATATGGCTCCAATGCAGCCTCAATAAATACCAAAGAAGTATTAAAACTAAAAAATAATCTTCAGGAAAAAGGAGGAGAGCTGATTACATTAACCGAGATGTTAGTTAATGAAAATAAAGAATTCAGTATTTTAAATGTTGAATATGAACAAGTTTTAAGATTTTATACTGATGAACTCACTTATGCTAATATAGTTTCCAAACCTTTTCCTGCAGATAAAAAAGCATACCCTACCAGATGGCTTATTGTTGTTTTAACTGCTATGGCAACCTTGTTTTTATCAATTGTGGTGATTTCAATAATTGAAAATTATAAGTCATTTATCAAACAATAAAATAATATCAATAATTTTTCTTTTTAACAGACCAAATTAATTATTATAACCTTGACAGAAAAATTAAAATTAACATTGGTTTATACAATAAGCGTTCTTTTTATAGCGCTTAATATGTATCTTATTGTTCAGAAGGATATTTATTGGTCTTTGCTTCTTCCGATAGTATTTATAATTTTGTTTTTCTATATATTTTCGCTTGATGTTATTGTTCTTTTAATTGTATTTCTTACCCCCTTAGCAATAAATATCAGAGATTTTGATCTTGGTGTTGGAATCTCTTTGCCTACCGAACCATTAATGTTTGGTGTGTTAATAATCTTTATTTTAAAAATATTTTATGAGGGGGGCTATAGTGCAAAAATTTTAAAACACCCTGTAACAATTGCAATACTTTTTAATCTTATATGGATATTGTTTACAAGTATAACAAGCGAAATGCCAATAGTTTCATTTAAATATCTGATTTCAAGATTATGGTTTGTTATTCCGTTTTATTTTGTTGGGGTTATTATTTTTAAGAAATATTCCAACATTAAACTTTTTAGTTGGTTATATGTTATTCCGTTTTTATTGGTGATTGGTTATACTATTTATAATCATGCATTAAGAGGATTTGACGAGGAATCAGGGCATTGGGTAATGACACCTTTTTATAATGATCATACAGCTTATGGAGCTATAATTGCTCTTTTTATTCCGGTGTTTTTAGGATTCTTCTTAAATTCACAATATAAAAGAACCTATAGATTATTTTCTTTAGTAACATTTATAATTCTTACAATTGCAATCATACTTTCATATAGCAGGGCTGCATGGATCAGTCTTGCGGTTGCACTTATAGTTTATATTATTATTTTGTTGAAGATAAAATTCAGATGGATATTTTTAACAATTGCCATAATAATAGGTTCGTTTTTTACTTTCCAGAATGAAATTCTTGATACTCTTGAAAGAAACAAGCAGGATTCCTCGGCTGACTTTGTGGAACATATTCAGTCAATATCAAATATCAATACTAATGCATCCAATCTTGAAAGAATTAATCGCTGGCAGTCGGCAATAAGAATGTTTAAAGAAAGGCCTGTTTTTGGTTGGGGACCCGGTACATACCAGTTTTTTTATGCTCCGTATCAGCTATCAAGGGAAAAAACAATTATAAGCACAAATGCCGGCGATATGGGCAATGCACATAGTGAATATATAGGACCCTTATCAGAAATGGGAATATTAGGAATGCTTTCAATTATTGTCATTGTTGTTTTGGTAATAATTACAGCTCTTAAAACATACAAGAATGCCGAAAACAGGGAAGTTAAATTTTTAAGCTTAATTACAATGCTTGGATTGATAACATATTTTGTTCATGGGTTTTTAAATAATTTTCTTGATACTGATAAAGCTTCTGTTCCGGTTTGGGGTTTTATTGCTATGATTGTTGCCCTGAATATTTATCATGCAAAAAAATCAAAAAAACTTTCTTCTGAATAGGAAAAGTGTAGTTAAGTTCTCCTGTTTTCCGCATTGGGACATCCTAAACACAAATATTTATAAAGGATTTTTTGAATTTTCATTAGGATAAAAAGTTTCAATAATTTCGGGAAGTCTTCTTATTGCTGCAATTTCTTTCCACATTTTTCTTGCTTCACGGGCAGGAACTCCAAAATATGTTTTACCTTTTTCGGTTGATTTATTTATAGCTGAAGTAGCTAAAATTATTGTACCTTTTGCAATTACGATATCTTTATTTATTGCCACTCTGCCCCATAAAATCACATCATCCTCAATTCTTGTCACACCTGCAATTGCTGCATGCGAACCTATCAAACAATTTTTTCCTATGTATGTATCGTGTCCTACCTGGCAATGATTATCCATTTTTGTTTCTTTTCCGATAATTGTATCTCCGGAAACTCCTTTATCAACTGAACATAATGCCCCTATTTCAACGTTGTCTTCAATGATAACCCTACCACAAGGTTCAAGTTTTAAGAAAGTATTTTTTCTTCGCTGGAAATAATACGGGTCTGCTCCTAAAACCGTGTTGGCATGAATTATCACATTATTACCGATTATACAATGATCGTAAATACTGACATTGGAATGTATCAGGCAATTACTTCCGATTTTTACATGATTGCCAATAAAAACACCGGGTTGCAATATTGTTCCTTCACCTATTTGAGCAGTTGAACTGACCGGAGCATCGCATTTTTCAAAAGGCTTGAATTTTTTAACTAAAAAAACATAATCTTTAAACGGATCTTCTGAAATTATTAATGCTTTATTATTTGTATGTTTAATTTTTTTGTTGATGATAATTGTTGTGGCTTTTGAATTTAAAGCTCTGTCATAATATTTAGGATGGTCAACAAAGGTAAGATCACCGGGTTCAACCATGTGAATTTCGTTTAATCCGCTTATAAGAAGTCCGGGATCACCCTCAAAATCGGCATTAATCAACAGGGAGATGTCTTTTAAAGTATAAGGTGTATCAAGTTTCATATTTTAAGTTTATTACAGGTTATCCTTTAACACGTTCAGAGTATTCTCCTGAGCGTGTATCAACCTTAATAATTTGGCCCTCGTTAATAAATAAAGGAACTTTAACAATAGCACCGGTTTCAACAGTTGCATCTTTAAGTGTATTGGTAGCGGTGTTACCTCTTTCACCGGGTTCGGTATAAGTTATTTTCAGTTCAACATAAGCAGGCATATCGCATGATAACGGTGTTTCGGTTTCAGTATGGAATAATACTTCAACTTGTTGGCCCTCTTTAAGAAAATCAGGAGCATTTATTAAATCTTTATCAAAGAAAGTTTGCTCAAATGTTTTGGAATTCATAAAATGATAAATACTACCGTCGTTATATAAATATTGGTAAGGTCTTCTTTCAACTCTTTGCATATTTATTTTAACACCGGCAGTAAATGTATTAGGTAATACTTTTCCTGTTTTGAGGTTCTTTAATTTGGTTCTGACAAAAGCAGGTCCTTTTCCGGGTTTTACATGTTGAAATTCAACAATAGTGTATAGTTCACCATTATGCTCAATGCATAAGCCATTTTTAAAATCTGATGTAGTTGCCATTTTGCTATATGTAAAATTTATTCATTATTATTTTTTTGCAATCCTGTATAACCCTTCATTATTCCTCTTGTTGAGTTAGAGATAAATGAAAGTATTTCATCCCGTTCGGGTGTTATAGGAACGTCGGCTTCAATAATAGATACTGCCTGTGATACATTATAACCTTTCAGGTATATAATTCTGTAAATATCCTGAATCGCATTAATTTGCCGGTTTGTAAAGCCGCGTCTTCTCAAACCTATTGAATTAACACCAACATAAGATAAAGGTTCTCTTGCACCTTTTGTAAAAGGAGGAACATCTTTACGTGCCATTCCTCCGCCTGAAACCATTGAATGTGCTCCGATAATAACAAATTGATGAATTGCTGCAAGACCACCGATTATTGCCCAGTCGTTAATTTTTATATGCCCGGCGAGTGTTGCTGCATTTGCAAGAATAACATTATCCCCAATTATACAATCATGGGCAATATGAACATAAGCCATTAAAAGACAGTTTTTCCCAACAATAGTTTCATAGTTTGCCTTTGTTCCGCGGTTAATAGTAACAAATTCACGGATAGTTGTATTGTCGCCGATTTTCACTAAAGTTTCTTCACCTGCAAATTTTAAATCCTGTGGAATTGCAGAAATAACAGCACCCGGAAAAATTCTGCAATTTTTTCCAATACGGGCACCTTCCATAATAGTAACATTTGAGCCTATCCACGTATTTTCTTCAATCACAACATTTTTCTCAATATTAACAAATGGCTCAATAACAACGTTATTGGCAACTTTAGCTTGTGGGTTTACGTATGCTAACGGTTGATTCATTTTAAGATTTTATTTCTGTTTATCTTTTTTAACTATTGAAGCCATCATTTCACTTTCCATAACAATTTTGTTGCCAACGTAAGCTATTCCTTTCATGTGGCAAATTCCTCTTCTGATTGGGGAAATAAGTTTCAGATTAAAAACTATTGTATCTCCAGGAACAACTTTATGCCTGAATTTAACTTGATCAATTTTTAAAAAAAGTGTAATATAGTTTTCAGGGTCGGGAACCGAACTTAAGATTAGAATTCCTCCTGTCTGTGCCATAGCTTCTATTTGAATTACTCCGGGAAATACAGGCTCATCAGGAAAATGCCCTGTGAAAAAATATTCATTCATAGTAACATTTTTTACCCCTACTACACTTGTATCGTCCATTTCAAGTATTTTATCAATAAATAAAAACGGTGGACGGTGCGGAAGAATTTTTTTTATTTGATTTATATCATACAAGGGCTTTTTACTTAAATCAAAATGTGGAATCTTATTCATTTTATTATTATTAATTTGTTGTTTAATTAATTTTGCAAATTGCACATTTGAATAGTGACCAGGCCTTTTTGCGACAATATTTCCTTTGATGGGTTTTCCGAGTAATGCCAAATCACCAATAAGGTCTAATAACTTATGCCTGGCAGGTTCGTTTGGAAAATACAATTCAAGATTATTTAAAATTCCTTCTTTAAGTACTCTAACAGTTGGTTTGTTAAACAATTTTGCAAGCCTGTTAAGTTCTTCCTGTGAAATCACTCTGTTTACAAAAACAATTGCATTACTTAAATCCCCGCCTTTTATAAGGTTGTTTTTTAATAAGAATTCAAGTTCATGGAGAAAAACAAAAGTTCTGCAATTTGCAATTTCACCTTTAAAATCTTTTATGCTTTCTAATGCTGCGTTTTGAGAATTAAGAACTTTTGTCTCAAAATTTATCATAACAGAAACACTAAAGTTCTGACTTGGAATAGCAGTTATTTCTATTTTATTTTTAGGATCGGAATATGTAATATTTGAATTTATTTCAATATATTTTTTCTCGGCTTGTTGCTCAACAATTCCTACTTTCAGCAGAGCATCAACAAAATATTTTGAACTGCCATCCATAATGGGCAGTTCAGATTGGTCAATTTCCATTATTAAATTATCTATTTCCAGCCCGGCAACAGCAGCAAGAACATGTTCAACAGTGTAAATATAAATACCATTTTGTTTAATTGTAGTTCCTCTCGATGTTTCAACAACGTTATTAAGAACAGGAGTAACTGTCGGCGCGTCTTTAAGGTCTGTTCTTTTAAATTTATATCCATGATTTTTAGGTGCAGGTTTAAATGTTAAATTTACGTTTTTACCTGTATGCAAACCTATACCTGAGACGGTCACAGACGACTTAATAGTTTTTTGCCTTTCTTGCATAAGATATTGATAAATATTATATAGATAATTAATATTTGCAAAATTTTTGCAAAATTAATAAATTTTTTTAAAACTTTTTAAAAAAATATTAATTAAGTGAATGACCCCGTAAAATAAACCGACAAGTCAGATTTCACAGGGTAAACCATCGAATTACCATTGAATAATCCTATGAAATATACTGATAAATCGGATTTCATAGGGTAAACAATTGAATGACTTTGAATGACTTTTTTCATGTTTTCCGCATTGGGATACCCTAAACATAAATATTTATAAATATTTTTTTTAATTGTTCTTTTGGCTTGAACCAAAAGAACCAAAAGTTCAAGACTTCTTAGAATTCCCATAAGAATCTCTAAGCAG
>JADFUO010000428.1 GCA_015222115.1 Bacteroidota bacterium
ATATTAAGCTACCCGGTAATATAACAGCCAAAAAAATTATTTTTGACACAGGATTTACGGGAGAAATATTTTTATCAACTAAAGTATATAAAAAATTAATTGCCGAAAATAATAATCTTATAATTTCAGAAATCCTGACCTATCGCAGTTTAAACTGTTGCAAATTTATAAATTAATTTCAAATTTGTACCGGGAAATTTGGTTTCAGAATCATTCAAAGTTTGACAAATTTTTATAGCTGCTTTATTATCTCTTGGGTTTGAAAGTGAATATAATTCGACTGTTAAAGTTTCCTTTTTATAGTCCGGAATTATATTTGCTTTTGTCTTTATAAGGCTTTTTGTTAAAGCTCTCATTTCATTTGTCTTTTTTTTATAATTGTCTGATAATAATATTGAAAAACTTGTTTCTGCTCTGTAACAAATCATTTTTATAACATTCTGAAACAGTTTACTTTCAAAATCAAGTTTGTTATATCTTGCTTCTTCTTGCATTTGTTTAATTGTTATTTTATAAGAAAGTTTACTTCTTTGTTCAAGAAGTTCTTTTTCCCGGTTTTCAAATTCTTGTAACTCTTCTTTTACTTTACTCTGCTGTTTAAAATTCTTCTCTGTTTTGTCTGCATTATCTTTTATATTTTTATAAATCAGTTTGTATAATTTTGCGTTTCTGCGAGAAATTTTTTCTCTGATTTTCTTTAATTGATAAGTCAGTTTATTGTATGCCGGATTAACAACTTCAAAGTCGTCATCTATTTCATTAACAATATAATGAACTATTTTATCAAGTGCGTAATCTTGTATTAAATATTTGAAGAAGTTCTCTTGTGACCACCTTGCAAACATTCTTAAAGCGATAAGCATTGTTGTCAATTTTTTATTAGTAGTAACAATACTTGTTTGATGTGAGTCGTTATTTTTTTTACGTACTTCGCGAAGCTCAACATTATCCAACTTTATTGTTTTTTCGGCAAGCTGCATTTTTACTTTATTTTCGTCGATCTCTATTTCGTGTTCGCTAAAATCATTATTATTCCACTTGTCTTTTACATTTTTTCGATATGTAAGTACTGCAACACGATGCTCTTTCCAAAGTATATCAAAAAATTTCGGACTGTATGCTTCTCGGTCAAAAATAAGGGTAAATCTCGGCAAATCAAGGTCTGCTTCTAAATCTGCATCAGACACTTTCATTGCAACATTTTCAAGCAGTTCGGGAAGTATTTTCTCTAAGATTATTTGTTGCATCTTTTCATTAACTTCGCCTGTTACAACGAAATATGGTAAGCCTTTGGAATTATTAATCCAAAATTCTGTCATACCGGGCAAACATAATTTTAAGCGTGAAATATGCTTTTTTCCTAAATTGGCTTTATATCCGCTGTAAACTTTTACATGACCGTCGATATAGTAAAAAACATTTTCATCTGTTTCAACCCATGACCTTGCAAGATCTATATTCCATTGTCCTGCTTGTTTTTGTGATACGATTTCTGACATTTTCTCTCGAAGATTTTTAGCTTCCGGAACTCGGTCTAAACCAAGTAATTTACCGAACTCTCCGGGTGAGTGATGTTTTAATTGTTCAGGATTTTTGATACGACATAAATACATAAAAGCAAGGCTGATAACAATTGTTTTTAAATCGTAATAGCCTGACAGGGAGGTGTAGTGTTTCTTAAAACTCATCAAACCGGTTGCCAAAAGTGCAGGCAGTAAAAACAGAACTCCACCGAATTCAACACCTTCGCTTGGTGTAAATTCTATCGGAGTTTTTGTTAATTCCCCTCTTGCGGCTGCCATGCGTTCATCATAGCGTGTGGCTGCAATTCCGAGACTTGATCCGGCTGCAACATCTTCTTTATTTCTGGATGATATACTCTTTAAATCCGAGGCTTGTTTTGATTTTTTTTTAAATTCCCGTTTTTTATATGGTAACGAATAGCTGATTCACTTACTTGAATGATTTTTGCTGTTTTTAATTGTGAATAACCTAAATTAAGATATTTTTGTGCTTCCTCTATTTTATCCTGTGTCATTTTATGAGTTTGACCTCGGCTGTCATCAGGCTTAAAAAAAGAATCTGCACCGCCCTTACGTAAGCGTTTGGCATAACGATAAAAGTTTATTGTGTTTACTCCAAAAACTTCACTTAATCGGGTGGCACTACAAGAATGATTTACAATCAGCGTTGCTGTTACATAACGATAAGTATTCATATCATTTTTATCATGGACATGCACAGGTGAACCATTATGGAGATAATAAACAAAATCATCTTTTAAAAAAACACCCCAAGTATCTGAAAGTAATTTTGTATTTTCCGGGAAAATTGGTAGTTGCATTTGCATAATTGTTTCTATTTTTGTGCAAATATATAACAATTCTATTTCACGAACCTATCTGTGTATGGCATTGATATCCATTCTGTGGGTCAGGATTTCTGAATTTATAAAGGATACGGCTCAACTGCAATAAGTGCTTACGGAATAAAACCTGATTCAACTTATTTTGTTAAATTGAACAGTCTGAAATCAGGACAATTAAATTTATCCGATATTACTGCAGAGTTTAAAGGCAACAACGCCGGAATTGTCGGAAATAAAGTTTTCAGGAATTTTAAGGTAACTCTTGACTGGGATAATAATAAAATCTATTTGGAACCTGTAAAACAAGCAGAACTTAATAAGCTGATGACCTTTGGTTTTAAACCTGTAATGAAAG
>JADFUO010000429.1 GCA_015222115.1 Bacteroidota bacterium
AATTAAATAATTAATTTATAAACTAAATACACTAATATTATGAATTTATTAGCAATATTATTACAAGTAGCAACCGATTTAGCCCCATTAGCAAAAATGGGAGCTGGTTTTGGTGCAGGAATTGCAGCTATAGCTGCAGCTTTTGGTATTGGACAGATCGGTCGTAGTGCCGTTGAATCTATTGCCCGCCAACCTGAAGCTGCCGGCGACATTCGGTCAAACATGATTGTTGCCGCTGCCCTGATCGAAGGGGTTGCTTTTTTTGCTATTGTTGTTTGCCTTTTAATTGTCTTTTTATAGGTAATAAACAAAAGTTTTTCTTTGTTTCTTAACGGTTGATTGAGATGCAAAGAATTTTTTAATTGAGATTAAATTATTATCAAAATATAAAAATTTATGGAATTAGTAAGCCCGGGTATAGGTTTGATTTTCTGGACGACCTTGTCATTTGCAATTCTTTTGTGGATACTGGCAAAATTTGCATGGAAACCAATATTAAAAGGACTTAAAGAAAGAGAAACATCAATTGATGAAGCTTTACATGCAGCCGACAAAGCCAGAGAAGATATGAAATCATTAAAATTCAGTAATGAGCAATTACTAAAAGAAGCCAAAGAAGAAAGAGATGCTATTTTAAGAGACGGCCGTAAAATCAGGGATTCAATAATTGAAGCATCAAAAATAAAAGCAAATGAAGAAGCAAACAGGATAATTGAAAACGCCAAAGAAAGCATCCAAAATGAAAAAATGGCCGCCATTACAGACCTGAAAAATCAATTAGCTTCATTATCAATTGAAATTGCTGAAAAAATTCTGCAAAAAGAATTAGCAGACGATGCTAAACAAAAAAAATATATAAACAAACTGATTAATGAAATACATTTTAATTAGTGTTTGCAAGAAAACGTCAATAACTTCGTTACGCTCGTATTTAAAACCAGTCATCCATACGGACTCCTGATTTTAAATACTTCGCATCCCGATAATTATCGGGACGTTCTTGACGCCTTCTTATCAAACACTGAGTTTTCGTGCAAAGACTAATTAGTTAAAATGAGAGAAACAAGGATAGCAATAAGATATGCAAAAGCTTTATTTGATTTAGCTTTAGAACGAAACACTCTGGAGCAAATCAAAACCGATATGGAACTTGTTGTGTCCGTTTTTAAACAAAACAGGAATCTCAGAATAATACTTCAAAGCCCTATCATTAACGAAAAGAAAAAAGTAGCTATTACCAAAGCTATCTTTGAAAATAAACTCAGGGAAATATCTTTACATTTCCTGATAATCATCATTCGTAAAAGACGGGAAGCAAATATCTTAGCTATTGCCGAACAGTTCATTATATTATATAAAGATTACAAAAAAATAACAACAACCTTCCTTCAAACTGTAGTTAAAATTGATGATAATATTAAAAAGAGAGTAATTGAACTAATGAAACATCAAACAGAAGGCGAAATAGAACTGATAGAAGAAATTAAAAAAGAATTAATAGGGGGATTTGTTTTAAGCTTTAAAGATAAACAATATGATGCCAGTATTTTAAGGCAAATTGAAAATCTTAAAAAAGAATTTGACATAAATTTATATATAAAAGGGTTATAAAAAAAAATAATATGGCAGAAATAAAACCTGCAGAAGTATCTGCAATTTTACGACAACAACTTGCCGGATTTGAAGACGAAGCCGAATTGGAAGAAATCGGTACCGTACTACAAATCGGAGATGGTATTGCACGAATTTACGGATTAGACAATGCCGAATCAGGCGAGATGATTGAATTTGAAAAAGGCGGCTTAAAAGGAATAGTGCTGAACCTTGAAGAAGATAATGTAGGTGTGGTACTTCTTGGTAAAAATAAGGAAATTAACGAAGGAGATAAAGTAAAACGAACCGGAAAAATTGCCTCACTTGAAGTAGGCGAAGGTATGCTGGGTCGTGTTATTAATACTCTTGGCGAACCTATTGACGGAAAAGGTGAAATTACGGGAAAAACTTATGAAATGCCTCTTGAACGAAAAGCCCCGGGTGTAATTTACCGTCAACCTGTTAATGAACCTTTGCAAACCGGTATCAAATCAATTGATGCGATGATCCCTATTGGCAGAGGTCAACGTGAGTTAATAATCGGCGACAGACAGACCGGAAAATCAGCTATCGCAATTGATACCATTATTAATCAAAAAGAATTTTACGAAAAAGGTGAACCTATTTACTGTATTTATGTTGCCATAGGACAAAAAGGTTCTACCGTTGCAAGTATTGCAAAAATCCTTGAAGACAGCGGGGCTTTGCCATACACAATAATAGTTTCAGCAACTGCTTCCGAGCCTGCTGCCATGCAATTCTATGCACCGTTTGCAGGTGCCGCCATCGGTGAATTTTTCAGGGATACCGGTCGCCCTGCACTTGTTATTTATGACGACCTGTCAAAACAAGCTGTTGCTTACCGCGAAGTTTCATTATTGCTGAGAAGACCACCCGGACGTGAAGCATACCCGGGTGATGTATTTTACCTTCACTCAAGACTACTTGAAAGAGCAGCAAAAGTCATTGAATCCTATGAAATTGCACAACAAATGAATGACCTGCCACAATCTATAAAATCAATGGTGAAAGGTGGTGGCTCATTAACTGCCTTGCCAATAATTGAAACACAAGCCGGCGACGTATCTGCTTACATACCTACAAATGTTATCTCAATTACCGATGGACAAATATTCCTTGAAACCAATCTTTTTAATTCCGGAATACGACCGGCTATCAATGTTGGAATTTCAGTATCAAGGGTGGGTGGAAATGCCCAGATAAAATCTATGAAAAAAGTTGCAGGAACACTCAAGTTAGACCAGGCTCAGTTTCGCGAACTGGAAGCTTTTGCTAAATTCGGCTCAGACCTTGATGCAGTTACAATGGCAGTGCTTGAAAAAGGAAAACGGAATGTCGAAATCCTTAAACAACCCCAGTATTCTCCCATGCCTGTTGAAAAGCAGATTGCCATTATTTTCTGCGGAACAAAAGGACTGCTTAAAAACGTTCCGGTTAAAAGTGTTCGGGATTTTGAAACTGAATATCTTTATTATATGGAAATACATCATCAGGAAGTTTTAAAAACCTTAAAAGAAGGCAAACTTACTGATAATGATATAAAAGTTATGGAGAAGGTGGCAAATGATATTTCAAACAAATATGAAGCAAAGTAAATAGAAAAAATATATATAAAAAGTTGTCAATTATTAAAAGAGATGGCTGAATAATTTCAAATTATATATCATTAATAAATGTTAACCCTAAAAGAAGTACGTACACGAATTAGTTCGGTTGAATCCACTGAGCAGATCACCAGTGCTATGAAAATGGTTGCTGCATCAAAATTAAGAAAGGCACAAAATGCAATTCTTAAACTGCGGCCATATGCTTCGAAATTACAGGAAATATTACTTAACCTGACTAAAAGTTTTGAAAATACCGATGAAAATGTTTTCTCTGAAATAAGAACTCCTGAAAAAATATTATTGATTGTTATTGCTTCCAACAGGGGATTGTGCGGTCCTTTTAACGCAAACATAATTAAAGCCACAAATAATTTGATTGCCACAAAATATAATGAACAAAACAAAGCCGGAAATTTAAATATTTATTGTTTTGGCAAAAAAGTTTCTGAATATTATGAAAAAAATAATTATAAAGTGCTTGCAACCAATAATGAAATATTTAGTGATTTGACTTTTGAGAATACTGTTCCGGTTGCCGAAAGTCTTATGAAAGATTTTGCCGAAAAGAAATATGATAAAATTGAAATAATTTATGACCAATTTAAAAATGCGGCTGTTCAAAGATTAATCATAGAACAATATTTGCCGATTGTTCTGGAAAAAGAAGAAACAATTATAGAAAAAGAATCGTTTATTGATTTCATTTTTGAACCAGGCAAAAAAGATATTATCAGGGAATTAATTCCGAAATCTTTAAAAATTCAACTCTATAAAGCCCTGCTCGATTCTTTTGCATCGGAGCATGGCGCCCGAATGACAGCTATGCACATGGCAACCGATAATGCACAGGAACTTTTAAAAGAACTTAAATTATCTTACAATAAAGCCCGCCAGGCAGCTATCACTAACGCAATCCTTGAAATTGTCGGTGGTGCCGAGGCACTGAAAGGGTAATCAGAAATTAATTTAAATAGAAAAGCTGGTTAGCGATTTTAAATTACAGGAGGTTTTTTCTAACTAGTCCTTGCACGAAAACTCAGTGTTTGATAAGAAAACGTCAAGAACAAGGCTTGCGAAATCTTAAAACTC
>JADFUO010000430.1 GCA_015222115.1 Bacteroidota bacterium
CATTATTTCTTGACCTGTCTTTTAACTGATGGTAAATCAATAATTTCGAGAAGAAACTATATAAAACCGGGATAATTTTGAATATCGGATTTTCCTTAGGATTAGCAGCAAAATAATTTATTATCTGGTTAGATTTATAAACATTTTTATTACCTAAAGTTTTTTGAAGTTCAAATACATTAAAATCTTTGCTTATCCCGATATTTTCCTCAATATGAACATCGGTTATTTCAGTGTTTTCCGGTAGATTTATTATCAGCTTACTTATTTCATTAGAGATTTTACTTAAATCCGTCCCGAGATATTCTGACAATAAAAAAGACGCTTTAGGTGTGATTGTATATCCTTTTTGTTTTAAATAGTTATTAATCCAATCAGGAATTTTATTATCATACAATTTAGCTGATTCAAATAAAACACTGTTTTTTTCAATGGTTTTTGCAAAAGTTGTTCGTTTATCAAATTTCTTGTACTTGTAACAAATTATGAGTAATGTTGATTTTAAGGGATTCTGAATATATGGGGCAAGTTCTTCAATTTTATCTACTTGTTGAGCTTCTTTAACTATCACAACCTGATAGTTTGACATCATGGGAAATCGTTTTGCATAGCTGACAATTGTCGGCACATCTGTTTCTCTTCCGTAAATAACCGTTTGATTAAATTCTTTTTCATCTTCGCTCAAAACATTTTTTTCAATATAATTTGATATTTCATCAATATAAAACGGTTCCTCACCGGTCAGGAAATAAACAGGGTAATAAATTTTGTTTTTTAAATCGGTGATTATCTGGTTAAATTTCATTATAGTCAAAATAAAGATGTTTAACTGTTTCTCCTTTATTTATTAGCTGGTTTAATGAATCAATACCAATTTTAAGATGTTCTTCAACAAATTTTTCCGAGATTTTCTGGTCACTTTCTTCGGTTTTAACACCTTCGGAAATCATTGGCTGGTCAGAAACCAACAGCAAGGCACCTGTTGGAATTTCGTTGGCAAAACCAACGATGAATATTGTAGCCGTTTCAAGGTCAATAGCCATGCTCCGTGTTTTTCTGAGATAATCTTTAAATGTCTCATCATGTTCCCAAACTCTTCTGTTTGTAGTATAAACCGTTCCTGTCCAGTAATCCCGTTTGTAATCGCGTATTGTAGTTGAAATTGCTTTCTGTAAATTAAAAGAAGGCAAAGCAGGTACTTTATCCGGAAAATAATCATTTGATGTTCCTTCACCTCTTATTGCCGCAATTGGCAAAATCAAATCGCCGAGTTTATTCTTTTTCTTTAATCCACCGCATTTGCCTAAAAACAAACACGCTTTAGGTGAAACAGCACCTAACAAATCCATTATTGTTGCTGCATTAGCACTGCCCATCCCAAACTTGATTATGGTTATATTTTTTGCCGTGGCACTGGGCATTGGCTTATTTTTACCCTGTATTTCTACATTATTCCATTCGGCAAATAATTCTACATAATTATTAAAATTTGTTAAAAGTATATATTCGCCAAAATCATCAAGTTCAGTTCCTGTATAACGTGGTAACCAGTTTTTTATAATTTCATCTTTAGTTTTCATGTTTTTATAAATTTCACGCAAATTTAATTGTTTTTGCTTTAAATGAAGAATTTAAAAAAAATATTACCTTTGAATTATGTATAAATTAAATCTTCCTGAATACAATTTTAAAATAAGAAAAAGCAATCAAAAGCTTGAGATATTCGACAGGTTCAGGAAAAAATATGTTGCACTGACGCCAGAGGAATGGGTAAGACAAAATTTTATTAAATACCTTATTTCTGAAAAATATTTCCCCGAATCATTAATTATTGTGGAAAAAAGTTTAACTCTTAATCAAATGCAAAAACGTGCTGATATTGTAGTTTATACAAATAAAGGCACGCCAAAGTTGATTGTTGAGTGCAAAGCACCAGAAGTTAAAATTACACAAAAAACTTTTGACCAGATTGCAAGATATAATATGACTTTACAAGTGGATTATCTGATTGTTACAAATGGAATAATCCATTATTGCTGCCGTATTGACTTTATAAATAAAACTTACAGCTTTCTAAAAAAAATACCTGAATATAATGAAATTATGCGAAACACATTCCCCTCCTATGATTAGGAGGGGTTAAGGGTGGTAGGAATTATCAGAAAAATCTCATAATAAAAGACCAGGTATCAATGAATATTTATATTTCATCAGCAAGTTTCAGAAATCGCTTATATGGAATTGCGGGCAAGCTTTCAGCCTGGAACGCTCCGTTCGCTAGACTAATCATTGATACTTTTGCTGCTGTTTCTTCATTTGGTGCTTCATAAATGTCAAGAAAATCATATTGTCCTAATATCGCATAATGAGCAATAAATTTAACTTCCGGACATTTTTCCTTAACCTGTTCCAGCCAGTTTCTTCCTAATTTTTCCCTGTCTTTCATCTGTGATAAAAAATCGGGGGATAATTTGGTCATTAAAATATAAGTTTGCATTTTCACCTCCTTTAATTATTAAATAAACATTCAACTGCAAGATACAAAAAATTATCATCCTGTCAATATAATTAGTGAATTATTTTTTTCTTTATAAATAATCTTGTTATTTAAAAATTTTTATAAATTTGCATTTACATAAAAAATAATTCGTTATGAAAAGTATCATTATTAAAATGCTAATTATTATTCGTAGCACATCAAAATATTATTTAGCCATTAAAATCGTTTTAGCAATTATTATTATTTTTTTGGGTTACAGAGTTTATAGAAGTATAAAAACCCCCGTTGAGTTTAAAAGAGATAAAGAATATCGTGAATTACAAGTTATTCAAAGACTCAAAGATATCAGGACAACACAAATGATTTACAGGGCAATTAATAATAAATACACAGCTTCTTTTGACACGTTAATTGAATTTTCACATATCGGCGACATCCCGATAGTAAAAATTATCCCTGACCCCGAAGACACCACTTTTACA
>JADFUO010000431.1 GCA_015222115.1 Bacteroidota bacterium
CAATTAATCAGGGGCATTGCCATCCGCATATTGTTGGAGCTTTAGTTGATCAAGCAAGAACATTAACCCTTACTTCAAGGGCTTTTTATAATGATTCACTGGGTCCTTATGAAAAATACATTACCGAATATTTCGGGTATGATAAGATGCTCCCTATGAATACCGGAGCCGAAGCAGATGAAACTGCATTAAAATTATGCCGTAAATGGGCTTATGAAAAGAAAGGTATTCCTGAAAATGAAGCAAAAATTATTGTTTGTGAGAATAATTTTCATGGCAGGACAATAACGGTTATTTCCATGTCAACAGACCCGCTTGCAAGAAAAAACTTTGGTCCTTTCACTCCCGGATTTATAATAATTCCATACAATGATATTCCTGCATTGAAAAAAGCATTGAAAGACCCGAATGTAGCCGGTTTTTTAGTTGAACCAATCCAGGGTGAAGCAGGCGTTTACATCCCTGCTGAAGGATATCTGAAAACCGCTTATGATTTGTGTAAAGAAAAAAATGTTTTATTTATTGCCGACGAAGTTCAGACAGGTATTGCACGCACTGGGAAATTACTGGCATGCGACTATGAAAATGTCAGACCCGATATTCTGATTTTAGGCAAAGCATTATCAGGTGGCGTTTATCCGGTTTCTGTTGCTTTAGCTGATGATTATATTATGATGTGCATCAAACCCGGCGAACATGGCTCTACTTTCGGAGGTAATCCCATTGCTGCTAAAGTTGCAATTGCTGCTCTGGAAGTTGTAAAAGATGAAAACCTTGCACAAAAAGCTTATGAATCAGGAAAAATATTCAGGGACGAAATGGAAGCAATTGATTCGGATATGATTGAAATTGTCAGAGGAAAGGGTTTGTTAAATGCAATCGTAATTAGTCCCAAGGATGGTAAAACCGCCTGGGATGTTTGTATAAAAATGAAAGATAACGGTTTGCTGGCAAAACCCACACACGATCATATTATTCGTTTTGCTCCACCTCTTGTTATTTCTCCCGACCAGTTGAATGAAGCAATAAGAATTATAAAGGAATCAATATTGTCGTTTGGTTAAAATTTGGGCTGTAAGGAATAGTGTTTAAAAAAAGTTTCAACAAATCATCTTCATTTATCAACACTTTAATTTTCTATAAAATAATTCTGTTACTTTTATCCCATCAATTTCCCAACGTAGCTCAAGGTTATAAAAATTATTAAAAATGAGTGGATTTTTTGGCAGTATTTCAAAAGAAGATTGCGTATCCGATGTATATTACGGCACTGATTATCATTCTCACCTGGGTACAAAAAGAGGCGGAATGGCTTTCTTTTCTGAAGACATAGGATTCCAACGTTCTATACACAGTCTTGAGAATAGCTATTTCAGAAATAAGTTTGAAAAAGAAATTGCCGATTTTTCAGGTAATAGCGGAATTGGTGTAATAAGCGATACCGAAGCACAACCTATTTTGGTAACATCACACATGGGACGCTTTGCTGTAGCAACGGTTAGTAAAATTGCGAATATTGATGAGTTGGAGGAACGCTATATGAAACAGCATCGCACCTTTTCAGAAACCAGTCAGGGTGCAGTCAATCCAACCGAATTGATTGCTATGCTGATTGCCGAAGGAGAAGATTTTGTATCCGGTATTCAAAATGTTTACGACCTTATTAAGGGTTCTTGTTCAATTTTAATATTAACAGGGGATAGTATTATTGCTGCACGCGATAAACTTGGAAGAACACCAATTATTCTGGGGAAAAAGGAAAACGCTTATGCTGCAACTTTTGAAACATGCTCTTTCCCGAATCTTAATTATGAAATTGAAAAAAATTTAGGACCCGGAGAAATTGTCCGTATTACAGCCGAAGGATATGAACAATTGCGACCGCCGAATGATAAATTGCAGATTTGTGCATTTCTTTGGGTTTACTATGGCTATCCACCATCGTTTTATGAAGGCATTAATGTTGATGAATGCCGTTATCGTTGCGGTGCTGCCCTTGCAAGAAAAGATGATATCAAAGCTGATTTTGCTACCGGTATTCCTGATTCCGGTATAGGTCATGCTATGGGATACTGCAATGAAAAAGGTATTCCCCATAAACGACCGTATTCAAAATATACGCCAACATGGCCTCGCAGTTTTATGCCGCAAAGTCAGGAAACGCGTGATTTGGTTGCTAAAATGAAGTTAATTCCGAACAAATCGCTGATAAAAGGCAAGCGGGGAATTTTTCTGGACGATTCAATTGTACGGGGCACACAGCTAAAAGATAATGTTCGCGATATGCATGATGCAGGGATTAAGGAAGTTCACATGCGCATAGCCTGTCCGCCACTTACTTTTCCCTGCAAGTTTCTGAATTTCAGTCGCTCCAGATCTAACCTGGATCTTGCGACACATAAAGCAGTAAAACAACTTGAAGGCAAAGAGGATGTTTACATGAAAGATTATTCTGATACCAGAAACGGAAAATATAAAGCTATGGTAGAACAAATCAGAAAAAATCTTGGTCTTACATCCTTAAAGTTTCAAAAACTTGATGATCTGGTCGAAGCCATAGGACTTCCAAAAGAAAAATTATGTACACATTGCTGGGATGGATCAAGTTATTATTAGCCAATTAGGCAAAAAAGTTTGCTAATATACCGATCTTTTAATACCCACTTAAAATGCAACCAATAATCTGACATTTAACTGACGCGGGGTCAGATAATTCGGAATAGCATACATGCGGTTGTTTACATCTTTCACCCATAAATAAGAAATAGTATTACTAACCTGAAGAAGGTTAAAAACTTCTAAACTCACCCAAAGTGATTTCAGATACCGTAAAGGATTTTTAGGTGAAAACTGAGTTTTTTCTCCAATTACTTGTTTTGAAAAACCAATATCAACCCTCCTGTACGGAGGAATTCTTAAGGTGTGTTTATATTTTTCGGAATTTGGCGGACCAAAAGGTAAACTACTGCCGAATATCAATTTTAGGTACATTTTATAAGTTGGAAATTTAGGAAGAAAATCCTGAAAGAACAAACTGAAATTTACCCGCTGATCTGTTGGTCGTGGGATATAACCCGGCTCTTGTCTGATGCTGTCAACAGCAACAACATCAAAAGTATATCCTGGAATTATCAGCTCTCCTTCAGCATTATAATAATCGTAATAAAAATCGTCTTTAATATCTTCCATTGTTTGCATTATTGAAAGACTTGCCCATGATTCTATACCTTTAACAAATTCACCGTTAACTCTCATATCTATACCTACTGCATAACCATGTGAATTATTTTGGGCATAATATCTTATTCTTAAATTATCAATTTCATAAGGGATCAGGTTGTCAAGATATTTATAATAAACTTCCGTAACAAACTTAAATGGTCTTGACCATGCCATAAAGTTCCAGTCGCCACCAGCAACAAAATGAATTGATTTCTGAGCTTTTATATCATAATTTATATTACCGGAAAAATCCCTGAGTTCGCGGTAAAATGGCGGTTGGTAATAGTATCCTGCTGAAAATCGCAAAACAATATCTTTTTTCCAATTGGGTTTGTACGAAACAGTAGCTCTTGGGCTTAGCAGGAATTGCTTGTTAAAGTCCCAATAATTTCCCCTGATACCGGCAGTTACAGAAAATCTTCTGTTTTTACCCAAAAAATCCCAGGTGTTTTGGATAAAACCTGTATATCTGTTTGATGAAATATTTATATCGGTTCTCACAACGCCAAATAAATCTAAATCAGGATGAGGAGGGTTTGGATTTCCGACCGAGCCGGGAGGATTTGGAATTGTAAATCCGGCCGAATCTATCAGCTCCCATTCATTCAACTTATCGTGAATTATTTCATGTTGATACTTGATACCCCATTGAAAAAAATTATTGGATTTTGATAAAATTCCTTTATGTTCAACATTAAAAACCGTAGCGTCTAAATAATTTCGTGCATGTGTTAGATAAGTTCCGACTCCCTGAGCTTCAATAACATCTCCGAATTCTTCATTGCCGAAATCTGTTTCAAGTTTTCCGAGCCAGTATTGCCCCTGTATGTCAAATGTTTCGCTTTCAAAGGTTTGATAAGCAGAAGTGATAAATTTAATGTTAAGATCTTTTTTAGGCACAAAGGTTGCTGACAAAGCTCCGAGAAAGGTTTCAAATCTATCAATTTCCTGACCGTCATAATAAATTTTTAATCTGTATGCTTCCTGAATAGTACCAAAGTCGGTTTCACGGCTTTGAGGAATTAATTTATATGAATTTCTGGCATAATTCCCAAGAAATGAAATTTCCCACCTTTCGGTAATATCAAAATTTATTAAAGTCTGAATATCGGTAAATGAAGGCTTGTAATCGCCTTTTGTTTCAAGACCTTTAAGAATATACTGGTTTGATTTTTGCCTGAATCCAACCAAATATGAAAGCCTGTGATTATCTGTCGCTCCTTCAATGTGAGCTTGTGCCCCTAAAAGACTTAAAGAAACCGAACCGGCAAATGATGTTGGTTTTTTGTATTGAATATCCAGAACCGATGACATCTTATCACCGTATTTTGCTTCAAAACCTCCGGCTGAAAATAAAATAGAAGATACAAGATCGGAGTTAATAAAACTAAGTCCTTCCTGCTGACCGGAACGAATTAAAAAAGGACGGTAAATCTCAATTCCGTTAACATAAACTAAATTTTCATCATAATTTCCACCACGCACTGAATATTGTGAACTCAACTCGTTGCTTGATGAAACACCTGGTAAAGTTTTGATCAGGTCTTCCACGCCACCCGAAATCGTCGGGATGATAGTAGCTATTTTGGGGTCAATGCGGGTAAGACTTGTTGTACGAATTAAATTGTCTTTAACTTCAAAATCGGGTAATTCAGTAGTTGAGACTTTTAAAAATATATTAAGTTCCTTTTTTGAACCGGGAGCAAGGTTAATTTTAAACTGTTGACTTTCATACCCAACAAATGAAACAATTAAAATCAGTTCCTTACTGGCAGGTACTGAGATTTTGTAATTTCCATCTTTGCCGGTAGTTGTACCTCCGGAATATCCAAAAATTGAAATATTAACAAGTTCAACAGGTTTATTGTTATTTTCGGTGATCTTTCCAAATATTTCTGCCTTGTCCTGCCCAAAAACATTCAGAGTAATGAATAAAAACAAGAAAATAATATTTTTTAAAACCGCCATATATTTCAGATACAATATTATTTAAAAATCAATTTTTTATGGAGTAAATTTTCTCCCTTAATATTATTTTTTTTTCTTTCTTTTAAATTTTCCTTCCCGCCATGCTTTTATAAACTGTGCCCAGGCAAAAGGATTTAAAATTGTAATAGGTTGTGTTTGGCCTATATAATATAATTTACTTGTTTCATTATAAATATAATTTCTGTAATTCATACTTCCATCCATGCCGTAATATTCAGCTCTTTGCCGCATTTCTTCCGGGTCAAGGTTTTTCCTTGCAATTGCAAGATCATCATCAGGTACTTTAAGATTTATGAATGCTTCTTTAAATTGTTCTTTTGTGGGCCATGGATAAATAACGGTTTCAGCCAGCATTATTGTATCCGAAACCAAAACCTGAATTAAAGAATACCTGTTTTTTGAAATTGTATCCGGAATTACAAACATTCCTTTTTTATATCCTACTGAGGAAAAAAGAACGGTATCATTTTTTTGGGCAACAAATGAAAAATATCCGTAATAATCACTTATGGTTCCTCTGCGGGCATTTATGATAATTATATGTGTAAATGGAACAGGCTGTATGCTGTCGGCTGATACTACTATCCCGGAAATTTGAATTAAATCTTCATCGTATTTCTGTGCAGGCAGTTCATTAATAAATAAAACAAGTAACAGAAATACAGATATTTTTGAAAAACATTTCATTTAGTTGCAAAAATAACTTTCTAATCCTTTTTACCGGTAATTTTTAACGATTGTTAACTTTTTTTATTTTGAAAACATATACACATTTCAGGATATACTTAAACGCATCCATACGGACTTGTTACACATCGTAAACTTTACGAATATCGAATTAAATTTCTAACTGGTTTTAAGCAATTTTTGTTCTAATAATTTCGTATTCTCGTTCAGTAACAGTTTAAAAAAAAAGCTGCTACAGATAAGAAGTAACAGCTTTTTTATTTTTATGTGATGTTTATCCTTTAAGATATCCCTTTTCTCTTGCTTCTTTTAAGCAAGCTGAAATACCTTTTTTATTGATGTTTCTCAATCCCGCAGCAGATACTTTCAGGGTTATCCATTTATTTTCTTCAGGGATATAAAATTTTTTAGTTTGAAGATTAGGATAAAATTTTCTCCTTGTTTTGCTATGAGAATGGGAAACATTGTTTCCTGTAATCACTTTCTTTCCTGTAATTTCACAAATTCTTGACATTTCTTTTTGTTTTTCAGATTCCTATTTTCAAAATGGAGTGCAAAGAACGGAATTTTTTTTTAATTACACAAATTAAATTTTTAATTTTTTCCAAGGTTGCTAACCTTTTTTTAGTTTAGTAACCTTAATTTGTTTGATTGGAAACTTGTGTATCAGGGTTACCAACCTAAAAAAAAGGTTGGCAACCCTTGTTTTTTACAAGACTTTCTAAATATATAAGAAGTCTTGCTTATATTTGCAGACTATTTATTTCTTAAAGCATTAATTAGTCCTTGCACGAAAAC
>JADFUO010000432.1 GCA_015222115.1 Bacteroidota bacterium
CCTTTTTTGTCATTGCGAGGAGCGCAAGCGACGAAGCAATCTCAATTCGATGACAACCGCACCGTTTATAATTTCAAACGCCGGTGTATTGAGCATTCCCTTTACGGCGTGGATATTGATCCGGGTGCTGTGGAAATCGCCAAGCTGCGGTTATGGCTGTCGCTGGTGGTGGATGAGGATAATATTAAGAATATTAAGCCGCTGCCAAACCTGGATTACCGGGTTGTTAGAGGTAATTCGCTTATTGGTTTTCCTGAAAATTGGAATTCTCAAATTTCAGAAAAAATTGAAGAGTTAAAACATAAATTTTTTAATGAAACAAATACAAGTAAATAGACTGAATTAAAAAATCATATTGATGATAAGTTGAATTACAGGTATGAAAATTCACTAAAAACTTTTGGCTATAAAATTGATTTTGATTTTAAAATGGTATTCTCCGAAGTGTTCCACAACAAAGGCGGTTTTGATGTGGTGATTGCCAATCCGCCTTGGGGGATTAAAGTCAATGAGGAGCAGCAAGTGAAACTATCTTTTAAAGTAAATAAAAACTTGGATAGTTCTGAGTACTTTATCCTTAGGTCAGAGCAATTAATGTATCCTTCATCGGTATTAACATTCATTGTTCCAAAATCAATGATTTTTGCAAATAATTGGAAAACATCTCGAAAATATTTGTTGGATAGAATCATTATAGCTGTAGCTGATGCAGGCATTACATTTGAAAACGTAAATTTAGAATCATTTGTTTTTGTTGTTAAAAATACGAAAAACGCAGCTATTTTAAACAAGGTTAGAACTAACAAGTTTGAGCCAGTAAAGAAATATGCTTCAATTAAAATATTACACAGGCTTCCTATTATAAACCAAGATGTTATGTATAAAGCTGATAGTATTATACTTGCAGACTTATGTCCAATATCAAAGAGTATTGTAAACAAAATCCAAAAGAGTGATCAATTTCTAGATAGTATCCCGAGAGAAGTTTTTCGTGGACTTTATATTCCAGATTCAGTCAAAGAAAAGATATTAGACAAAGGAAAAGGACTTTACGTGAATAAAGTGCCTGATGTGGGGCTATATACAATAAAGAGGGTACGTAATATTGACTTATCGAAAATAAACAAAACAAAGGAAAAAATTCTAAAAAAATTAAACTGTAACAGAATAATTGTCAAAGTATTGCGAGGTAAAAAGCTTACTTGTACTTTCGCAGAAAGAGGGATTCTAACGACAGAAAAACTTGTTAATTTGGTTTTAAAAGATGCAAATTATTCATATTTTTATATCCTTGGATTACTAAATTCATCATTAATCTCATTCTACTTTGCAAAGGCTGTGTTCAGTGATATTACTGAAACTTCACGAGTAATGGATGATTGTTATCTTAGTAAAGCACCTATTAAAAAGTTAAATTCAAAAGAGCAAAAGCCTTTTAAATCAATCGTTGAAAAAATCCTCGCAATGACCGATGATGAAGATTACCTGCAAAACCCACAAAAACAAGCCAGAGTAAAAACCTTTCAAGCAGAAATCGACCAGCTTGTTTACCAACTCTACGACCTCACCCCGGAGGAAATCAAAATTGTGGAGGGCGAAAAATCCAAATGACAGAAATATATAAATTCGGAGGTAACTGGACAGAAGAAAAACTCAAACGTTTAGAAAAATACCTGAAAGCTTATGCTACCATTATGAATAAGCAAAACTTTCGGTTTGCTTATATTGATGCTTTTGCCGGTACCGGATACATAGAAGAAAAAAAGAATAAAACTGATAACCAAATATACCTGTTCCAGCAAAACGATATAAAAGAGATTGAGACATATTCAAAAGGCTCTGCCCGAATTGCTTTGGAGATTAAACCGGAGTTTGACAAATATATCTTT
The DNA here is from genome assembly GCA_015222115.1 of Bacteroidota bacterium. Taxonomy (GTDB): domain Bacteria; phylum Bacteroidota; class Bacteroidia; order Bacteroidales; family JADFUO01; genus JADFUO01. The sequence goes on from JADFUO010000432.1 coordinate 1,890, forward strand.
ATTGAAAAATCAAGAAAACATTTTACAGAATTGCTGAAACTCAAAGAGGAATTCAAAGACAAAG
>JADFUO010000433.1 GCA_015222115.1 Bacteroidota bacterium
TTACAAAATAAATTCCTTTGTCAAGTTCTGAAAGATTTAAAGTATTTGTTTTATTGTTGATTGATTTTACGAAAACCAATTTTCCTGAAATTGTATGTATTTTCAATTCATAATTTCCTTCAGCAACATTAACATTTAAATTTTCACTTGCCGGATTAGGATATATTTTATATTCAAATCCACCGGTAAATTCGTTGATTCCGGCATTTCCCTCACCTGTAATTAAAATATTATCAACTTCCCATGTAGCTGACTCCTGGTTATTTGAAGTATATTGAAATGCAATATAAACTTCAGTGCCATTAAAACCCGAGACATCAATATTACCTGAAGGCGTCCATTGCCAGCCACCCTGAGATAACACTACAGTTAGCAGGTTCCAGGTAGCAGAGTAAGGGGCACCTCCTCCATCATAATCAACAGATATTTTAACCTCCAAATCCGGTCCGGTGTAATTCATAGCCGAGTAAAAAGAAAAGGATTCATTAGTAAAACTATTAAAATTCATAGGCGGTGAAATCAGCCAGTCATCATTTTCGTTGCTGCCGCCGGAATAACCGCTCATTTTTGCACAAGGCGAGTCTTCAATTCCATAATAGTCTTCAGCATACCAAAATTGGTCAGGTCCAACAACACTTATTTGTGTCCATGTTCCTAAGGTCGTATCATTAAAATCCTCAAAATTAATAACTACCAAATCAGGAATTGTTGCACTTGTTTCAGGAGGGGTTCCATCGGTTTTGTAATCAATATCAGAACCTGTATTTGTATAAGGGAATATCTTAAAATAATATGTTGATGAAGAAGGTAATCCTATGAACGTATAAGTTTCAATACCATAGGAAACATTAACAGTTGCCCACCCATCAGAAAGATTAATATCATCTTCAACAGGAATTCCGTCTTCGGGCGGATCTATATTAGCATTATCGCTACCAAAGATAAGATAAGCCAAAGGAAGTTGTTCACCGGTTGCATCATCCCAGTTTAAATTTATTGAAAAACCCTCTGCCGAAGCAACAAAATTTGTCGGATAATTAGTTGGCTCGGGATTTATAGCTCCACCGCTAACCCATGCAATATTATCAATGCTCACCTGACCTGATAAATTATCAGCTTGAATAAATCTAATTGTAAAATCTCCCGGTATGTTAACAAATATATCACCCGTGTTTTTCACAATTCCTTGTTCACCTGAAGTTGTAACTGTAGTAACAAGGAATGAATTTATATAAACTTCAAGGTTTACATTTGTTGAAAATGCCTGCATATAATCAAAATTCAAAGTCAGGCAGCCACCTGTTATCGTTCCTGAATAAATTTCTGCAGTAGGCACCCTGTCTTTTCCAAGACATGGAGTTTCGTTAGTTATTAACTTATCACCACGGCACTGGTAATAAGTCCACATCGAACCATCTTGCCCTATGAATGTTCCGTCTTCATAAGTATTTCCTGTTTCAGGAAAATTTGCAAATGTTTCTAAGCCATCTGCAAAAATCATGGGGCTTATTGCCCATGATATTATCATTAAAGTTAAAAATGTAAATTTTTTCATTTTGATAGTTCTTTATTGAATAATTAATTTTTTTAAGACAATGTTTTGAGTATCTTTTTCATATACTTTAACAAAATAAATTCCTTTATTTAAATTTTTCAAATTTATTTCTGTTATAACTTCGTTTAAATTATCCTGATAAACCAACTTGCCTAAAACAGAATAGATTTTTATTTCGCTATATTTTCCGTTTTTCTGTTCAATAAATAAATTATTTTTCGCAGGATTAGGATAAATCCTGATATTATTATTATTGCCGGTTTCATGAATTCCAATAGGTCCGACTTCAATATAATCGGTTTTGGTTAATGAACTTGTACCGAACAAATTGGCAACCGTTAATGTAACATCATAAACTCCGACCTCATTATACAGAACGCCGTCAGGATTTTGAACAAATAATGTATCAGGAGTTCCACCTTCAAATATCCATTCCCAAGTATCAGGGTCACCTGTTGAAAGGTCTGTAAAATCAATGCTTTCGCCAACAAAAATTGAAGTTGTGCTTGCTTCAAAATCTGCCTGTGGCACATAACCGACAGAAATATAATCCAATCTTATTAAACTATCTTCGCCTGCTATATTACTTACAACTAATAATACATCAAAAGTTCCCGGAGTATCATAAACAATTGGAGGCGGTGTTTGCTGATTGTATGAGCTTGGTGTACCTCCATAGAATGTCCATGACCATGAGTCAGGATTACCTGTTGAAAGGTCAGTAAAGATAACGCTATCACCAACCAAAACAATTGTAGTATCAGCCTGAAAATCTGCTTCCGGTAAAATTGTGCATCCTGCACCCGGAGATGCGAATATTGAATCTCCGCTTGCATTTATTGCAGCAAATTCTATAGATGCCTGCCAGTTTTCAGCAAGTGAATTATCCAGATCAGGGTCGCAGAAAGTCAATGACGGTCCGTTGCCATCCGGTTCTGTGGGCCAGGGAGCATAATCAAGGTAATGAACACTATCAATAAAGAAATCATAGTTATTGTTTAGCATAATTAATTCTCCACTATTATTTAAACCTCCGCTTGTCCATTGATAAACATTAACACCAAAAGTATTCAACATACTCAATGAGTCAACTGCAACAAGGACATAATCGCCCGGATTTAAACTAACTGCCGGGAAAATAAATTCCACTCCATCTGTGAAATAATAATTTTCCATATCCACTGTAATCGTATCATTATTATAAATTTCAATAAATTCAAGCGAATCGGTTCCTGATTCAGGGGGATTATACATAATTTCTGTTATCACAAGATCATAAATAACTATTGGTTCAATAACTGAGAAAATCCCACTTTCGCCAAAAGTTTTATCAGTAAAATCAGTAATTCTGATTTTATAATCATTGCTAACGGTTTGGTCGGCTGGAATGTACCATGTCCACAAACCTTGTGTTGCCTGCACTGAAGCCGTTAAAACCGACCATGTCGGGTTGCCGCTTGATGCATCAGGAGTTACCTCAATCATCACGTATTGACCTGTATTTGATACTGTCCATTGAATATTATGGGCTGTACCCTGTTCCCACAAATCTCCTGCAACAGGTGAAGTAACATTTATTATCGGAATAATCGGGTTGCCTGTAATTTCAATTTCATCAACATTCCATCTTCTCGGAGTACCACTGCTAAGATATTGGAAAGCAACATGAACGTTGCCTCCTGTGATGAATGACAGGTCAACATCACCTGATGATTCCCATACTTCCTGGTCAATGGGCTTGTTGAAGGTTAACCCGGTCCAGCTTGCGGCAGTTGGGTTACCGCCCGTGTAATCAGTAGAATATTTCAGAATTAATTCAGAGTCGGTGTTTCCATATTTCCATTGGGTATAAAAAACCATTTTTTCGCTGGAATAATTATTAAAATTTAACGAAGGTGATATAAGCCAGTCGTTGCTTGGTTCATTTTCGTTATATCCGTTCATTTGGGCAAACCATGTAGTTCCCAATGCGCCGCCATAATCCAGAACTGTCCAGTCTTTATCACTTGCAACGCTGTAAGAAGACCATGTTCCGAATGTTCCTGTTTCAAAATCCTCGGTATTTATTGCTGCATCAGTGGAGTCGCTTGCACTTGGCGGAGTGCCGTCGGTTTTGTAATCAATATTTGTCCCGCCGTTTGTATAAGGAAATATCTTAAAAAAATATTCTGTTTGTGAAAACAGTCTGTAAAATGTGCAGGTTTCAACGCCCTGGCTGATATTCAAAGCGCCGGTTCCATCCGAAAGGTCGGTATCATCCGGTTCGGGAGTACCATCAACCGGAGCAACAATATCATCCTGGTCGCTAACTTTAATAAGATATGCAGCCGGCAACTGACCGCCAACAGCATCATCCCATGTTAATGTAATTGACAATCCGCTTGCATCTGCAATAAAATTGGTGGGATAATTTGTTGGTTCAGGGTCTGGTGTTCCTCCTATAGTTTGACCGTTATTCAAATTACCGGGAGTTTCAGGAGCAGGGTCTTGCCAAGTAAAATCGCTATATAGAGTCCCTGTTCCCGAAAGCTGCAATGACTCACCAATATCTGCCGGTTCTGAGACTCCAATATCAACAGAAGTCATTCCATTTGCAGGTCCGTTAGTTGCAACAAATGTACCTTCATAACTTAAGAATTGTCCTGAAATGACTGTTCCCTGATAATCAAGTGCCATTCCATCAGGTGATCCATTCTGTATCCCATTTGCAGGATAATCGTAATAATAAATCGTAAAATTGTTTGTTGTAACTCCTACGGTGAAAACATCAAGAGTTTTAGTATTATAGCTTCCACCACCATTTCCGTTATATAAAGTTACAGTAAAATCGCTTAAAGTATAGCTTCCTGCATCTTCAATAACAACTTCAATAAATTCGCCAACATCTCCTCCAGGGTTATCATAATGAATTTCATTGAACCAAACATTTTGTGCTGAACTGTATTGGACAAAGCTAAAACACAAGAAA
>JADFUO010000434.1 GCA_015222115.1 Bacteroidota bacterium
ATACAAAAGTTGATGACCATTCTCTTTTATTACTTCAAGTGTATAATCGAATAATCCTGTATTATCGGTTTTTAAATGAATAATACCTTCAGGTCTAAGTATGTTATTATAAATTTCAAGAAAGCGAGGAGAAGTCAGGCGTTTTCTTACTTTGTATTTTTTAGGCTGAGGGTCGGGAAAAGTAAGCCAAATTTCAGAAATTTCATTTTTATCAAAAAAATATTTAATAAGTTCAATTTTTGTCCTGATAAATGCTATATTTTTTAAATTTTTTTCCTGTGATGTTTTACAACCTCGCCACATTCTTGCTCCTTTCATATCTATGCCAATATAATTATTTTCGGGATATTTTTCAGCTAATCCAACCGTATATTCTCCTTTACCGCAGCCTAATTCCAAAACAATTGGGTTTTCATTTTTAAAGAAGTTTTTCTTCCATTTACCTTTTAATGCAACTCCAGATATTACTTCTTGATATGATAATTGGATAAAATTGTCGAAAGTGATGTTTTCAGCGAAATGTAATAATTTCTTTTTTGTCACAATAAATGTTTTTATGAAATATTAGTAACAAAAATAAGAAAAGAATATAACCACCAATTTTGATAGTATTATTTTACTTTACCAAAATCCATGCTGCAGGATTTTCTTCTTTACGGATTATGGCTAAGTGTTGTTCGGCTTCATTTCTGTTAATATAGCCATTAAAACAAACCCTATAAAAATTATTCTTGTTTTGCCCGACAATGACGGCATTGTAACCTTTGGCATTAAGTTGATGAATTAATTTCTCGGCATTATTAAAAACTTTAAATGAACCGGCAATAATAAAAAATTTGTAATCTTCGGGTTTGATTATTTCTGTAATTTCAGTTTCTTCAGCAGGGATACTAATTTCATTTGTTTTTGGTTCTTCTGTAACCGGTTCAATTAAAATATTTTCAACATCTTTCTTTTTTGGTTCGGTTTTGGCAGATAAATCAACAGGTGTAAGTTTATATACTGCAATCAAAGGAATAATATTTTTCAATGGTATTTGTGATAAATTTTCCACAACATATTCATGTGGAGTTGGATAAAAAAATGGAATAAATCCCGCATAATTGTTGTAATAATCTTTAACAAGACTAAATTTGAAAGTGCAAAAGGCAACAACTGCTATAAACAATAAAAGTCCAAAAACATTTATTTTGATGTATTTGGGCTTTTTTTTCTTATCTTTAACTTCAGTTTTTTTAATTGATTTTTCAGGTGCAGCTTTTCTATCCTTGAATTTTCTCTCAATTTTTTGCCTTGTTGTTTCACGTTTTATGGCAGGAGAAATAAAACTTGTAAGACCGAAAGAATCAGCAAGATAATTTTGCGATTTGTCGGGTTCAAATTGTATGTTTCCTTCATCGTTTTTATAAAGCACTCCGATTTTATGAAACCTGATCCTTTTCCCCTTTTCAATGGCAGTCTTACATTTATTTACAAAATTGTCTACCCTGAGTTTTGAATCGGTATATGAAATGTTTTTTGATTGTGCAAGATGATTAATAAGTAACCCATCATTGGTTTTGAGATGTATGTTAAATACAATTTCTTTTGAAGGTGGTGAAAAACTGTGCTGTGTCGGATGTATAGAAGCAGGAATTTCTTTTGTAATAAATCCGCCAAGTCCGGGAATCACAATACATTCATATTCAAACAAGAGGTTGCTTATGTATTTTGCTATTTTCACGAGATTTTACAGTTTGTTTGCTGAATTTATTTCCAAAATGCTAAGGTAGTATTGATTAAGTTAAATTTCAAGTTTTGTTAATAAATTTTTTCAAATCTTCCGGACTGTCAACAGCGTAACTTTCAATATCGGTTAAAGCGATATTAATTTTGTATCCGTTTTCAATCCATCTTAATTGTTCTAATGATTCTGCAATTTCCAGTGGCGATGGTTTCAGATTTGTTATTTCTTTTAAAATGTCTGCCCTGTAAGCATAAACCCCGATATGCTTATAATAACTACAAAAATTTAACCATTCCGAATTTTTTTTTCCACTTAAAAACGGGATTGGCTGCCTGCTAAAATATATCGCCTGATTATTTTTATCAAAAACCGATTTAACGATATTAAAATTAAAAAGTTCTTCATTTGATGATATTTTTTTTAATAAGGTTGCAATTTGAATATTTTTGTTTGTAAAGCAGGAAGCAACTTTTTTAATCTGAACAGGATCAATAAGAGGTTCGTCACCCTGAATATTAATGACAACATCTAATTTATTTCCCGGTGAAAATTTTTTAAGATGTTCAATTACTTCATTGCAACGTTCAGTGCCACTTTGATGATGTGGGGATGTCATCATCACTTTTCCGTTAAAATTTTTAACGTGATTATTTATTCTTTCATCATCAGTAGCAACAATAATATCTGATAAAACATCAGCTTTTTCAGCCTGTTCATATACTCTTTGTATCATTGATTTCCCGTTGATCATAACAAGTGGCTTACCGGGAAATCGTGAAGATGAATAACGGGCAGGTATGATTCCTATAAAATTCATTTAGTATTTCAGTTTAAAAAAGTCCGTGAATTTCTGCGTTAACCCTGTCAATGATCATACCTAAATCTTCAGGCTTTTCTTCCATATCAATATCATCAACGTCAATTATGAGTAATTTTCCTTTATTATACTTTTCTATCCAGGCTTCATAACGTTCGTTAAGGCGTTTTAAATAATCAAGTCTGATTGATTCTTCATACTCCCTGCCTCTTTTTTGAATCTGATTAACAAGATTAGGTACACTTGAACGAAGATATATCAACAGGTCGGGAGGCTTTATAAATGAACTCATTAATTCAAACAACGAACTATAATTTTCAAAATCGCGTGTAGTCATTAAGTTCATTGAATGAAGATTCGGAGCAAAGATGTAAGCATCTTCGTAGATGGTTCTGTCCTGTACAACAGTTTTTCCGCTTTGCCTGATTTTGATTATCTGCCTGAATCTGCTGTTTAAAAAATACACCTGAAGATTAAATGACCATCGTTGCATATCTTCATAAAAATTGCTTAAATAAGGATTTGTTTCAACATCTTCGTAATGAGCTTCCCAGCCGAAATGTTTTGATAATAAGCGGGTAAGCGTGGTTTTACCTGAGCCGATATTTCCTGCTATTGCAATATGCATTTTTAAAAAATTTAGTTAAAAATTATGTTAGATTTTTTTTCATTTATTTTCAGAATTTCATCTATATGTTTTCTATCATTTGAAAGTCGTGGTACTTTATTTTGTCCTCCAAGTTTCCCTTTTTTCTTCAACCAATTATAAAAAGTATCACGAGGCACTGCTTTTACAATAGGTTCTCTTAATACCATACTATGATATCTTTTTGCTTCATAATCCGAGTTTAATGATTTTAATGCATTATCAAGTGTTTCAGTAAAGAAATCAAGGTTTTCAGGTAATTTTTCAAATTCAATGAGCCATTCATGGGCAGCATTTTCATTATCTTTAAAATACACCGGTGCGGCAGTATATTCATTAATCACTGCTTTGCATTTTTCGCAGGCAATTGCAAGTGCTTTTTCAGCATTGTCAATTATCAGTTCTTCACCCACCGAATTGATAAAATTTTTTGTACGACCGGTAATTTTAATTCTGAACGGATCAAGAGATGTAAAAATTATTGTATCGCCAATCAGATACCGCCACAATCCTGCATTTGTTGAAATTATAATAGCATAATTAGTATTCAGTTCAACTTCATCCAAAGCAAGAGTATCAGGATTTTCCTTATTCAATTGATCAAGTGGTAAAAACTCGTAAAACACACCATAATCAAGCATTAGCAATAATTCGTCAGAATCCGATTTATCCTGTATCCCGAAAAATCCTTCGGAAGCATTATAGTTTTCCATGTAATTCATCTTATCCGATGGGATAAGATTATGGAATTGTTCTCTATAGGGACCGAAATTTACACCCCCATGAAAAAAAACTTCCAAATTTGGCCAAACCTCCATCAGATTTGATTTACCGGTAATTTCTAAAATTCTTTTAAGCAGCAATAACATCCACGAAGGAACTCCGGAAATATTTGTAACATTACGGGAAATGGTAGCATGAGCCATTTGTTCTATCTTACTTTCCCATTCATCCAACAAGGCAAGTTTACGTTTTGGCACCCTGATAAATTCAACCCATAAAGGAAGATTTTGAATGATAATTGCTGAGAGGTCGCCCACATAATATTCTTTATTATTTATTTCGCTGATGTTATGGCTGCCTCCCATTATCAATCCGCGGCCATCAAATAAAAATGTATTGGGATTATTATTACAATATATTGAAAGCAGGTCCCTCCCTGCTTTAAAATGGCATTCTTCAAGTGATTCTGTGCTTACAGGAATAAATTTGCTTTTATTGCTTGTAGTACCTGATGATTTGGCAAACCATTTTATATCGGTGTTCCATAAAATGTTTTGTTCGCCTTTGCGGAGCCTGTCAATATATGGCTTTAACGAATCATAGTCGTTTAGCGGAACACGTTCTTTAAATTTTTCTAAGTTTGTAATTGTTTTGTAATCATATTTCTTTCCCCATTCGGTATCTTTTGCGCTGTAAATAAGTTTTTTAAAGCATTCGGATTGCACTTCATAAGGGTATTTCATAAAGAGTTCAATCTGATGAAACCTTTTCTTCATTAACCACGATAATACCGAATTAATTAAAGCCATATTAATATTATTAAAAGCGGGAATTCAAAATTACAATAAAATTTTGGATTAATGGATGATTATATTTTTATTGTAGCTAATCAGTATTATATTAACAATGAAAATTTCTTAGTAAATATTATTATTGAATTGGAGTATCCATCCATACGGACTTGCTTCGCTTCATATGACTGAAAGGAGTCCGTATGGACGGACGCCATGCGGTTGTAATGGAAATAGGGAAAATAAAGGAAATAAAGGGAATACCTTTATACCCTTATTCCCCCTATACCATTTTAAAAATCTATCCTCAAAGCCAGAGAATAGGAATTGATTAATAAACGTAATGGATAATTTTTAAACAGTCTCTAAGTGTCATATATTCAAAAATTTCCAAGTAATTTTAATAATTATAAAACTATAACATTATGTGTATATTTGCAGTAAAAGATATTTTAGAAGACAATAGATAATATTTGAATTTTAACAAATGATTTGTTTCCCAAATTGTAAGATCAACCTCGGCTTGTCAGTAATAAATAAAAGAACTGATGGCTTTCACAATATTGAAACTATTCTTTATCCGGTACAACTTTTTGAAACTCTTGAAATTATTAAAGCTTCGGATAATAAATTTTCTTTTCAAACAAGCGGACTGACAATCAAAGGAAATATTGATAATAATTTATGTTTAAAAGCTTATGAAATTTTAACTGCAGATTTTGATTTGCCTCCTGTTAAAATCCACTTACATAAAAATATACCAATTGGTGCGGGCTTAGGTGGCGGTTCTGCTGATGCCGCTTTTATGATAAAACTTTTAAATGATCTGTTTAAATTGTTTTTATCATCAGATAAAATGAAATATTATGCCCGCCAGTTAGGAAGCGATTGTGTTTTTTTTATTGATAACAAAGCTGTTTTTGCTTTTGAAAAAGGTGATTTGTTTGAACAAATAAATTTGAACCTTAATAATTATTTCATTGCGATTGTTAAACCCGAAATACATATTAATACTTCAAAAGCTTATTCAGGAATAAAACCTGTAAAAAAGGAAAAGTCAATAAAAAAAATTATTGAATTGCCTGTTAATGAATGGAAGTTTAATTTATTCAATGATTTTGAAGAACCAATTTTTAAAACTCATCCTGAAATAAAAAATATCAAAGAAAAATTATATGATTCGGGTGCTGTTTATGCTGCAATGAGTGGCAGTGGTTCTGCAGTTTTCGGAATTTTTGAACACCATATTAATATAAAAGGAACTTTTCAAAATTGTTTTATCTGGCAGGGGGAATTATTTAGGTGCAGTTTTTAAGAGAAAAATTCCGAGCAATCCAAAAATTATATTAGGTATCCAAACGGCAACTGCAGGGGATAAATTTCCGAATGTGGCAAATACTGTTGAAATCTGCATAAACAATATAAAAGCAAAAGTTATTGTTATTCCCAATCCTAAATGCATACCGATCCCGCCACGTACTTTACGACATGATAATGAGACACCGATCAAAGTTAAAATGATAGTAGCAAAAGGTGATGCTATCCGTTTGTTTTTTTCAATTTCATAATCTTTTACTTTATCCGAACCTTTAAGTTTTGCATGTTTAATATATTTGTTTAATTCCCAGTAATTCATTTCTTCATAATCTTCTTTGTAATAATATAAGTCAGATGGCTGCAATATTAATGTTGTGTCAAGCTCTTTTCCTTTAAAGATTTTTTCATCCATACCATCAATTGTTCGGATATAATAATCCTCAAAATGCCATTTCTTTGTGATTGTATCCCATTCTAATTTTTCAGCCCTGAATTTATAATACAGTTTTTCGTTTTTGAATTTTTCAAGAGAAAATTTATGACCTAAATTAGTTGAATTGTTGTAATTTTCAACATATATAAATGTACCCGGACTTGTTTGCAGATGGATATTTCTGTCTTTATTCTTAGCAAGTTTTTCCATGTATTTATCCTTAAAATCTCTTTTTTTCTCGTTTGTTTGAGGAATTAAAAAATTTGCCAGATAAAATGATAATATTGCTAAAAATGCTGCGGAAATAAAATAAGGTCGTAAAAATCTTCTAAAACTTATACCGCTGCTTAGTATTGCAATTATCTCGGAATTTGAAGCCATTTTTGAAGTGAAGAAAATTACCGAAATAAACGTGAACAGATAAAGAAAGAGATTTACGAAATATGGAATAAAGTTCAGGTAATAAGAAAAAATTATATCATATAAGGGTGCATCATTTTCCAGAAATTCGTCTATGTTTTCAGATACATCAAAAACTACTACAATAACAATGAGCAAAGAAATTGCAAAGAAAAAGGTGCTGAGGAATTTTTTTATGATATAAATATCAATTATTTTCATGTGTTTACATTCTTATAGTTAATTCAATTTCTGCTACTTATAACATTTAGAGAAATCCATATTCAGAAAATAGAAATCCATACGGACAAGTTTAGATATTTGAAATTAGGCTGTTAAAATAAGTTTTTTTCAAGTTTCGAATTTCAAGTTTCGAATTTCATTATATAATCATTCTCTTGTGAGTCAAAATTTACCTGTCATGAATGTTTCATGTATTATTATACGTTTTGTTAAAAATCTATATATTACAATCTTCTATTCAAATTTTTATCCAGTTGATTTTTCCATTGTGCAAAAGTGCCATTTAAAATTTGCTGATGAGCTTCTTCTGCCAGCCACATATAAAACCGTAAATTATGAATACTTGCTATCATGGCTGCAAGCATTTCGCCGGCAACAAAAAGGTGCCTTAAATATGCTTTTGTATAATAATTGTCAACAAACGAAGTACCTTCCTCATCAATGAAAGAAAAATCTTTTTTCCATTTTTCGTTTTTAATATTTAAAATACCGTTTTTTGTATATAATATTCCGTGTCGTGCATTCCTTGTCGGGATAACGCAATCAAACATGTCAATGCCCAAAGCAATGCTTTCAAGAATATTTTCCGGTGTTCCGACACCCATTAAATAACGGGGTTTTTCGCTTGGTAGTATTCTGCAAACCAAATCAGTAATTGCGTACATTATTTCATGAGGTTCGCCAACCGACAAACCGCCAATAGCATTTCCTGCAGCATTATATGAGGAAATTACTTCGGCTGATTCTTTACGAAGATCATTATAAACACTACCTTGAACTATCGGGAACAGTGATTGCCCGTAGCCGTATTTACATTCAGTTTGTTTAAATTGTTTATCGCATCTTTTAAGCCATCTGTGTGTAATTTCCATTGAATTTTTTGCATAATCATAATCGCATGGGTATGGTGTACATTCATCAAAAGCCATAATAATATCTGCCCCGATTATTCTTTGAATATCTATTACTGTTTCGGGTGTGAATTTATGTTTTGAGCCATCAATATGTGATTGAAAAATCACGCCTTCTTCTGTAAGTTTACGTTTATGTGAAAGAGAATAAACCTGGTAACCTCCACTATCGGTTAAAATCGGTTTATCCCAGCCGTTAAATTTGTGCAGTCCGCCGGCTTGTTCAATTACATCAATTCCAGGGCGAAGATAAAGATGGTATGTGTTTCCGAGAATTATCCCTGCTTTGATATCATCACTTAATTCCCTGAAATGAATAGCTTTAACAGCACCGGCTGTGCCAACCGGCATAAAAACAGGTGTTTTGAACTTTCCATGTTCAGTATAGATTTTGCCTGCCCGCGCGTATGAATTTTTATCTCTACCTGAAATTCTAAACTTCATATTAATAAAAATTTTCTCAAAGATAAATGATATTCGTAAAGAATGAATAATTTTGCATTTTAAAACTTCTATGATGCAATTAGAAAATCCATATTTGTCAAATTTTTTAATGATTGTTTTTATAATTTTTATTGCATGCACAATAAAACAATTATTGTTTTACTGGGGTATTTTCAGCAGACTTGCATTTTTCAGGGAAAAGAAAAAAATCATTAAAAAACAACCCGTTTCAGTTGTGTTGTGTGCAAAAAACGAATATTACAATCTTAAAAAGAACCTGCAGGTTATTCTTGAACAGGATTATTTTGATTTTGAAGTTGTTGTTGTTAATGATTCCTCAAACGATGAATCTATAGATTTACTTAATGAATTGTCAACAAAATATCAAAATTTAAAGATTGTTGATATTAAACAAAATCTGAATTTCTTTTCAGGGAAAAAATTTCCGTTGTCTCTGGGAATAAAATCGGCAAAAAACGAATTAATATTACTGACAGATGCTGATTGCAAACCAAGCAGTAAAAACTGGATAAGCAAAATGGTATCAAATTTTGGAAACAAAACCGAAATTGTTCTTGGTTATGGACCTTATTATAAAAGAAAAGATTTTTTGAATAAATTGATACGGTTTGACACACTGCATATTGCTATCCAATATTTGTCCTTTTCTATGTGCGGATTAACTTATATGGGAGTGGGCAGAAATCTTGCTTATCGCAAATCATTGTTTTACAAGAGCAAAGGCTTTATATCTCATTATAAAATAAAATCAGGTGATGATGACCTGTTTATAAACAGGGTTGCAAATAAAAATAATACACAAATTGAAATAGACCCCGAAACCTTTACTTTTTCCGAAGCCGAAAAAACTTTTTCAGGATGGATAAAACAGAAAAAAAGACATCTTTCAACAGGTAAATATTATAAAAAAAAGTTTTTATTCTTTTTGGGAAATTTTTCATTAAGCCAATCTTTGTTTTATCCAACTTTTATTATTCTGCTTTGTTTTAATTATAATATTTATTTTTTACTATCGTTGTTCATTATAAGGCTGTTAAGTCAATTATTCATCTTAAAAAAATGCATGAATAAACTAAATGAAAAAAAATTATTAGTACTTTCGCCCTTTCTTGAGTTGATTCTGATTATTTTGAATCCATTTCTTTTATTGTCAAATTTATTTGTTAAGCAAAATAAATGGAAGTAAATTCACATCTCACAAAAAAAGGGCTGCATGATTTCAAGTTAGTTCAGTCAGCTGTAAAAACCGGCGACCAGAAAGCTTATGCTGAGTTGTTGAATAATTACAGGGATTCGCTTTATTACATGTTGCTGAAAATGACTAACAATCCAAATGATGCTGACGACCTGACCATTGAAGCTTTCGGTAAAGCATTTAAGAAGTTACATCAATACACCCCTGATTTTGCTTTTAGTACATGGTTATTCAAAATTGCTTCAAATAATTGTATTGACTTTATCAGGAAGAAAAAAAAGAACACTTTTTCAATGAATAAATCTTATGAAAATGAAGAAGGAGATGAACTGGCAAATAAAATTCCCTCACAAACTCTTGACCCGGAAGAAAATATCATAAAAAAGCAAAAAATTAAATTAATGCACGAAGTTGTTGAAAAGCTAAAGCCACACTATCGCACTCTTATTGAACTTCGTTATTTTAAAGAATATTCTTATGAAGAGATCTCTGTGGAATTGGATCTTCCGTTAGGTACCGTTAAAGCTCAATTATTCAGAGCAAGAGAATTTCTTTTTAATATTCTGAAACATTCACAGGAGAAAATTTAAATTTACTCTTAGCACTTAATAAAAAAACAATGAAATCAACCGAATTTCAAAAAATCGTTTTGCAGGGCATACCCGATGAATTGCCCGAACCGCAACCTTATGACAAAAACAAAAATCATGCTCCTGTCAGAAAAGATATTTTGTCGGCAGAAGAGAAAAGACTGGCACTGAAAAATGCCCTCCGTTATTTTGATAAAAAACATCATGCTGTTCTTGCTCCAGAATTTGCTGATGAACTGAAAAAATATGGCAGGATTTATATGTACAGGTTTAAACCTCAATATTCAATCTATGCAAGGAACATTGATG
>JADFUO010000435.1 GCA_015222115.1 Bacteroidota bacterium
AACGATCCCGAATCGTCGGGATATTGTTATTGTTGACGTTATAAGATTTCTCACTCCGTTCGAAATGACATTTTGGGTGTTCTACGACACCCTGATATTCAGGAAATGTATTATTAAAATAGATGCTGGATACTGATTACCGATTACCGGTTACTTAATTTTCTTCATCCAGTATCCAGCATCCAGTATCATTTTCATTAATCAATTTGCATAGCTATGTTCTTAACGGTTACTCCTCTTTTTTATAATACTGAGGATAAAGCTTTTTCGCGCATTCAGGGCAAAGACTGTGGCTGAAATCCGCCTCAGAGTGCTCACTGATATAAGCCTCGATTTCATTCCAATAACCATCATCGTCACGGATTTTTTTACAGGAAGAGCAGATCGGAAGAAGTCCGTTTATTTTATTTATTCTGTCAAACGCTTTGCTCAACTCATCTTTTTGTTTTTCTATTTCAATATTGGCGCGAAATAATTTCCGCTCATAAAGGTCGCTTATTTTAGTTAATTTCAAACCGTCTTTAAGTAATTTTTCATAACTTCCGCTCAATGATACATAGGCTGCAAACAAGTCGTCTTTTGAAATTTCTTTATTGTTGATTATTTCTTTTGTTTTTTCAAATAAATCAAATTCTTTTTTATAAATTAATGCCGTTTTTGATTTATTTTTTTTCCGTCTTTTCATTTCTATTCCTTACTAACTTGATATGATATTAAATTAAATTTTAATTTAGTATCCTCGGCAAATTCTTCGCCTGTTTCTAGTATATCTTCATCGTCTTCTTCATAATACCAATTAATCTGAACTTTGCCGTTACTTTTTTGATAGTTTTCCAAAATATCCATTATATCAAGAATACATTTTGAGGAACTTGTATTCAGATAATTCAATTTTAGATCCAGGATAATCTCTTTACCAATTTCTGAAATATAGATTTCCAACCAGTCAAAAAGTGGTTGAAAAAATTCGATTGCATTTTCAGGATATGATGAACCTGACATTTTAATAACGCCGGTATCCACACTACAATCAACTTCTAATGTATATTTTGTTTTAAAAACCTGCAAGTTCTGCATACTAATTCTCCTTTTCCACCTTTGCCGATAAAACAAAAAAAGAATGCGATTCATCAATAGAGTTTATTTGAACGTCAAGTGGATAACCGGATTTTCTGGCAACGTCAATTAATCCAATCCCCCCGCCAGAGCTGTCTCCGCGAGGCAGTCGTCTTTGTTCTTTAAAATATATTTTCAATTTTTCACGGTCTAATTTATTTATGTAATTACATCTATCTACAATTTGTTTAATCATAGATTTTTCAATTAAGTTACCTGATGTAATTTTATAATAATCTTCGTCTTCGCTAACAACTACAATTCCCATTCCCGCCTTTTTATCATCGTTTCCCAAACTCATCTTTTCCGCAGAATAGTGAAGAACATTTTGGGCAAGTTCAATAAAAATTGAAAAAACCTTTTTAGTTACCCTTTGTTGGCAGATTTCCTGAGAAAGTTTGTCCTTAATAAGACTGCCTATACTAACCAAAATCTCCTGTGATACGGTTCCCTTAAATGATAATATAATGTTTTTATCCCGCATCATTTTGTAATATTTAAACAGGTTTGTTTCAATCATATAATTCACTCTAACTTTAGTTGATAAAATCTACGACATTCCCTGATTATATAAGATCGGTACAAAACGCAAAAATTTTAATTTTAATATTGTAAATTTTACATTTTTATTCCTAATACTGTAATATCATCCCTTTGCACTTCATCCCCTTGATGAGTTTTTAACTCAGCAAGCAGCGCTTCTTTCTGCTCACTTGAACCAAGTTTTGTATTTTTTTGTAAATATTCCTTTAACCTGCGTGAACCGTATTTCTTTTCCTGAGCGTTTGATTGATCGGCAAAACCGTCAGTAATCATATAAATCATATCTCCGGGATTAACCTCTATTTCATTTTTAGTGAATGTCCTTTTCTCTTCCTTTTGCAAACCGCCAATGGATTTTCTGTCACCTTTAATTTCAACTAACTCTGAATTATGGATATGATAAAGAGGACGCCTGGCTCCGGTAAAAGTAATCTTTTTCTTTTTGGTTTCCAAAACACATAGACAAACATCCATGCCGTCTTGAGTTTCAACATCTTCGCCTTCCTGCTTTAACGCTGCGCGAACACCGTTGTGCAACCGTTCCATTATCACTGCCGGATCAAATATTTTATTTTCATTCACAATCTTATTTAAAAGCGAATTCCCAATCATGGACATAAAAGCGCCGGGTACTCCGTGTCCAGTGCAATCAACTACCGCTACAAGCATTTTATCCTTAATTTGACTGAACCAGTAAAAATCACCCGATACAATGGCTTGGGGTTTAAATATTACAAAATAGTCTGTCAGGGCTTCTTTCATTTTTTCATGCACCGGCAGGATTGCCTGCTGGATTTTTTGGGCATACCTGATGCTGCTCATAATGTGATCGTTCTTTTCTTCGATAACCTCTTTGGCTTCATTTAATTGATTGTGAGCTTTTGTAAGCTCTTTGTGGGCTTTGGTCTTTAAACGGTAGCGGTTGTAAATAACAAAGGCAAGGATTAAGATAAAAGCGAAACCAATTATAAATAGATTCCTAAAAAGTTTTTGTCTGGAAAGTTCTAAAGTTTGAATTTCTTTGTTCTTTGTTAATATTTTAATTTCTTTTTCTTTTTTTTCTGT
>JADFUO010000436.1 GCA_015222115.1 Bacteroidota bacterium
AGATTTGCAATAATAATCTAACCTAATCCTCTCGGTATTAACTGCTTCTAAAAGGAATTTGTGCAAATTCTTTAAGAAGCAGTATAACATTTAGTAATATTATTAGTATCACACATTATCGCACAATAATTACAGTTTTTGCATTTAGATATATACTGTCCATTTTTTTTTATTTTTTTAACAAAATCAGGTTCATTTATTAAGGCTCTGCTCAAGCCAACAAAATCTGTTTTCTTTGTTTTAATAGAATATTCAATTTCATCCGCACCTCGAAATCCACCAACTGAAATAACCGGTATATGTGTATATCGTTTTGCAAGAACGGCATACTCCAGATTATACATGGGTTTGAGCGGTTTCAGTTTTATCTTGAAAAAAGGAAAAACAAAGGTCTTATTAAGAATCTTCAGAAATCTGCTTTTTGTCTTGTAAAACGGATTTTTCGACAATATCAAGTCAGCCGGGAAATCTCCCCTGAAAACATTCAGTGCATAATCCATTGTCCCATAGCTAATTTCAATGGCATCAATCATTTTTGTGTTTAAGAATGAGATTAAATTCACAAACTGACCTTTTGAGAACTTATCAGAATAATCATCACCCCAACTTATTTTAATTAAAATTGAAAATTCATTACCACATTTCTGCCTGATTTTATCTATGATCAGATCAAGAAACTTTGTTCCGATTTTTGTTTTCGGGTCAACCCCAAATTCATCATCTCTTGTATTAATTGAAGGCAGAATAAACTGATGGATCAGGTATCCGTGAGCAGCATGAATCTGGATACCGTCGAAACCTGCTTCTTTTGCATAAAGGGCGGAATAGCCAAATTGCTCAATAATTTCATAAATTTCTCTGCTGGTTAGAACTTTTGGCTTTGAGCCGAAATAGAATGATTTTTTCGGTGAACATCCCACAACATCTTTTCCGGTCTCTTGCTTCCTGGTTTGCCTTCCCGTGTGGGCTATTTGCATAAAAATTTTGCAATTATGCTTATGAACATTATCCGTTAATTTAATAAAATATGGTATTTTCTCCTCAGAATCTATACCTGCCTGTCCCGGTTGCATTGCTTTCCCTTCCGTTGATATATAAGAAAATCCAGTTATTATTCCACCAACTTCATTTTGCGCCAGTTTTTCATAAAATGAGTAATAATCGGACGTAGGAAATCCCTGTTCATCACACATTCCTTCGAAGGTAGCAGACCGGATGATCCGGTTTTTCAATTCACATTTGCCGATTTTTGTTGTTTCAAAGACTTCCATTTTTTACGCTCTTTTTTATGCTTTTATATTTGTGTGCAGATTAAACAGGAATCCTACAAACACATAAGAAATCAGAAACAGGATCAAGCCCAGAACAGGATTAAACAAGGCAATAATTGTGGCTTGTCCGCATACACACGCCCTGAAATTCGTCACCAGGGAATAATAAGTCATCTCGCCTTCAGGATTTTTATAATACAGCACTCCTGTCCAGAGCTGTAAAAAAATTGTCATTACTCCAAGAATTATAAAAATATCATTCAGCTTTATTTCAAAAGCTTCAAATCCGAAGTATCCGGATAAGAATATGATAGATGGCAGAAATGATGCTATAATAGCAATATATTTATTCTTTTCAAGCCCGAATTTAACAACAATGGTATTTTTTCCCGCTAATTTATCACCTTTAAAATCTTTAAAGTAAGTATAGTAGGTCATTAAACCATTAATTATCGCAATAAAAACCAAAGCACTTATCCGGCTTTTTGTAAAATAGATTTCCATCGGGCCTGAAGCAAAAAAGCCGAATAAACCACACATACTGATCAT
>JADFUO010000437.1 GCA_015222115.1 Bacteroidota bacterium
CATATTCGACTTCGCAGTTTCAATGCTTTTATAAATTTTTACTTGTTTATTGATTATTGTGTGTTGCTTATTGAGTGTTTTTTTGCAAATCCACAATTAGTAAGCGATTGCTGAATAATATGTAACTTGCCATTTATGGCGCTATGATATTTTAAAAGAATCCTAATAATAACCATCCCTGATAAGATATCCCTGAACATATTCCTCAATTCCTGCTTCTAATGAATAGAATGGTTTTGAGTAACCAATTGACTGAAGTTTATTCATATTTGCTTCGGTAAAATATTGGTACTTATCACGAATGTCAACCGGAGTGTCAATAAATTCAATATTTTCGGGTATCCGCATTGAATAAAAAGTTGCTTTTGCAAGGTCAAGGAAAGTGCGGGCATTACCTGTGCCGAGGTTATAAATTCCCGAATCCTTCTTATGATTTTTTAAAAAAAACATAACATCAACAACATCTTTCACATAAATAAAATCACGTAATTGTTTGCCGTCTTCAAAATCAGGGTTGTGCGACCTGAATAGCTTTACTTTAGCTGTTTCGTTTATTTGTTTAAAAGCATGAATTATTACCGAAGCCATTCGCCCTTTATGATATTCATTTGGTCCGTAAACATTAAAAAATTTCAAGCCTGTCCATAAAGGAGGATGCTTTTGTTGTTTCAGCACCCATTTATCAAAATCATTTTTTGATTCTCCGTAAGGATTCAATGGCTTTAGTTTTTCAATAATCTCATGATCATCATCATATCCAAATTCACCTAAACCGTAAGTAGCTGCCGAAGAAGCATAAATCAGAGGGATATTATAATCACAGCAGGCATTCCATATTGATTTGCTGTAGTTCAGGTTAAGTTTGTCAAAAACAGCTACGTTGAATTCGGTAGTATCTGTGCGCGCTCCGATATGAAAAATAAATTCAACTTTTTTATGATTGTCTTTTAACCATTTAAAGAAATCTTCCCTGTCAATTTTTTCTGAATAAACTTTGTTTTTCAGATTTTTGTTTTTTTCAGGGTTGGAAAAATTATCAACAAGGATAATATTTTTATAACCCTTGTTATTTAATTTACTGACAAAGCAACTGCCAATAAAACCGGCTGCTCCTGTAACTACGAACATAATTGGATGGTTTTAATTTACTCCATTATATAAAATCACAAATTACAAATAAATCTCAATAAATCAATGTTCTAAATACTAAACATTTCTTCAGTTTTTATTAAATCTAAAGGCCTTAAGCATTTTTTCAAAAATTTCGGTATTTTCATAAATACCGATAAATTCATCAGCACCCGGTCCATAAGCATATAGTGGTACCATTACGCCTGTATGATTGGGTGAAGAAAATCCTCCTGTAACTTCTCCTTCTTCATAATTACCATTAATTATTGCAAAACCGCCTGTTTCGTGGTCAGCAGTGATAATTACCAATGTTTCGCCGTTTTTTTCGGCAAAATCCAGTACTTTGCCAACCGCATTATCAAAATCAACTGTTTCTTCAATTAAATATTCGGTATTATTTGCATGTCCTGCCCAGTCAATTTGCGAGCCCTCAATCATCAGGAAAAATCCATCCTTATCCTGACTTAAGATTTCAATAGCTTTAAGACTTGCTTTCTCAAGCATGTCTGCCCTTCCTTGTGAAAATGGTGGCGGATGATCTTCATATAATAATCCGGCTATTTTACCTGAATTAATGTTTTCAAGAGAAATTAAATCATATACTATTTGATAATTTCTGATACTCAAACTATCAATTAAATTCAGGCTGTCGCTTCTTAAGTTGAAATGATTTTTCCCACCGCCAATAAAAACATCAATATCGGTTTTTAAAAAATCCTGGGCAATATTTTCATAATCATGTCTGTTGGGATTGTGAGCAATAAATGCAGCAGGTGTTGCGTGTGTGATAAAAGCTGTTGCTACCAAGCCTGTTGCTTTACCATGTTCTTCGGCAATCTCTAAAATTGATTGCTGAGCGACGCCAGAAG
>JADFUO010000438.1 GCA_015222115.1 Bacteroidota bacterium
GGGATATTTTACATAATAACGATTATAAGTGGCTTCATTGGTTGCAATACCCTGTGTAAAATAATTTACATTAGATGAAGAAGTTCCGCTAAGAGAGGTCTTTACCTCAAAGCCGGTGGGTCCGGAAACAAGATTTAAGGCATCCTGGGCATCATATCCTGTAATGATACCCCAAACAGCATCGCAGTAAACATCATCATCCAATGCTCTTGTAAAGGGCCAGACGTAGCTCTGAATAAAACTTGGGTTTGCGGTCGGCACGTCGCAAATAAATCCGATATGAGATGGTCGAAATTCTGCAACATCGTCCTGAATTTCGCTTAAGGAACTGTTCCAGATAAAAAGCTGACCTCCGTATCGTGCAAGGAGCGCATCAGCAACTGCCTGCCAATCGGGATCATTATAGGTTGATTGCTTAATTACAACTGCATAAGTAAGTGGCGGTGGCTCTACATAAGTGATAATAAAATTATCATCTGAAACATCCTCAGTGCAGTTATTACTTGCATCAAATACTTTCACTTTTACAAGACATTCGTCGGACGGAGTATTTGGCACCTGCCATGCAAAAGTTTGCGGATTTCCGGTATGTGTTGCTATTAAAGTCCATTCACCTCCGTTATTTATAGAATAAAAAATACTATCTCCTACAACACCGACGTTATCATTGGCAATCCATGTAATAGTATGCCATTCAAAAGTACCCCAGTCTTCACCGCCGTTAGGTTCGATAACTTCAATTGTGGGAGGTGAAACATCGGCAGCAATTGTAAATACGGCATCCGATTCGTCAACAGCAGAATTTTGTCCTCCATCATAAACCACAACTTTTACGAGGCATTGTGTTGAAGGATTATTAGGAATGTTCCATTCGCAACTTTGAGGATTTCCGCTATGAGCGGCAATAAAAATCCAATCGGAACCATTATTAACTGAATAAAAAACACTATCGGATTGAATACCCATATCATCTTCAGCAGTCCATTCAATAAGCTCTGTATCTCCTACAGTCCAGACTTCACCGCCATTAGGAACATCCACGGTTACGCTTGGTGGAAGTGTATCAGGAATTAAAGGAGACACACTAATATTATCAAAATAAATATCGCATTGATGGTCGCCATATCCATTCCTGTTATGTCCTGCAAAATAAAAAGTAGCTTGTCTGCCTGCCCATGCTTCAATATTCACCTGATGAAATGCCCATGGATAAGATTGTCCGGTTCCGCCACCACTACCTGTATAATAAAGACGGTGATAAGTGCCAACAGAATCATCATCCATTATCCAAACAAATCCACCATCATGCCAACTTGAACCGGATACTGCCATATAGAAATTCAGAGAATCCGCTACACCCGGAATAAATACGGATTGAGATACCATTTCCCATTTATCATTTGGTGGACCTGCACTTGTTGAGTTGGATGCATTACCGGGGCTTATATGAATATGAGCGCTCCAGCTTCCCTGATATTGAATAACTTCAGCGCTGTGAGGCCCGGTAACTGTCCAGCCGGTAAAATCACCGGTTTCAAAATTACCATTGATTATTTGCTGTGCATCCACAGAGACAGCAAATAACAGGAAAACTAATATAACTCCGCCAGTAAGAGTTTTTACCTTTCCTGAAATTCCAATTTTTTTGTAACGATTTCCCATAATTTTTCTCCTTTTTTAATTAATTAATATTAATAATAAAATAATTTGTAATAAGTATTCATTTAGATTTTTTGCATAATGTAGATCGCTTGTCAAAGTTCACAATTTTTTTAATAAACCACATTATAAATTACAAATTTTATTATAAAGGTAAAATTTTTTCAACAATCATTGAATATAGCCATCTGACTGTTTTTAGACTGAGCTATTTCTGTGTTTTAGGGCGCCTTTTTATTTCAAGCCACAGAGCAGAAATAAACAGGAGTAATACTATCAGGAAACTGATAAACGAGATATTGCCTCAGACATAATAAACCTTAGGCTCGAATTTCCAGATTATTTCATGATCACCGGCAGGTACGATCATCGCTCTTAAAACATAATCGTCTCTGAAATAAGGCGCTTCTTTGCCGTCGATAAAAACATTCCAGCCTTTGTCGTAATATATTTCCGAAAATACAACAAGTTCATCATTTTCTGAATTAAACAAGTAATGAATCTCTTTCGGGCTGTATTCCGTTAAAACGATACTGCCCATTGAGTCGGTTCCGGGAGTATTATTTATTATATCAAATTTAAGCGCCTGATTAACAAGAAAAAATGCTTCTGCCCAAGTATAATTTCTTGCAACTTTATAAAAATATGCTTTAGTTCCTCCAAGCACGGTTTTTATCTCAAATCCTGAAGAACCTGCAACAAGATTCATGGCATCTACTGCATTATAGCCGGTAATAATTCCCCAGATAGCATCGCAATATTCATCATCATCCAATCCTCTGATAAAGTTTCAAACAAAACCAATGTGAGTCGGATGATAAGCAGCAACAGCTTCCTGCACATCATAAAGTGTACTATTCCAAATAAATAATTGACCCTGATACTTTGCTACAAGCGA
>JADFUO010000439.1 GCA_015222115.1 Bacteroidota bacterium
ATATGTGGTTATATAATTTTTTTCATATAAATAATTTTTCTTTCCGATAGTCACCCAGTTAGCTAAAGCAGTATCGTAAATTGAAAAAGCAATTTGATTATTAACCCGTATAAAAAACGGTCTGAAGCCAATATTTTGTTCAAGATAATCATTATATTTATTTTGAAATTCTCCTGAATAATACGCTGAGAAACTAAATTCCGGTTCTTCCAATTTTTTGAAAGAACCTTTCAAAGGGTTAATTTTAAAAATATCAAGCTGTTCCTGAATAAACGGCAGGATTAACAATATCAGGACTATGCTGTAGATTATATTTTTTATTTTTTTCTTCATTTGTTATTAAAATCTAAAATAGATAAACGGATTAAATCCTGATGATGTAATTGATCCTATACTAATTACTGATAAAATCAAGGCTATTGAAATTATAATTATATAGCCTGTAATAGTTTTATTTTTAGTAAAAAGTTTCATTTGCCAATTTTCAACTCCTTTAATTACTGCAAAAAATGAAAAGAATATCGCAACACATAAAATAATTATGAATTGCCGGTTTAGATATATTCCTGTATCACTGAAATTAAACTCAAACATTTTCTTTACAAACACCAAAGCATGCGACAAATTTTCCGACCTGAATAAAACCCACCCGATTAATGTAATAATAAACGTTATGATAATGCTTGGATACTTGCCGATAAATTTAAAGAATTTCAGCAGGAACAGCCTGTCCAGTATTAAAAAAAGTCCATGAAAAGCGCCCCATATTATAAAGGTCCATGCTGCTCCGTGCCATAAACCTGAGATAAGAAAAACAATCCATAAATTAAAATATAGTCTTCTTTTAGTAGCAACTCTATTACCACCTAAAGGGATATAAAGATAATCTTTCATCCAGCGGCTAAGTGTTAAATGCCATCTTCTCCAAAATTCCGTAATGCTTTGAGAAATATATGGATTGTTAAAATTTTCGGGAAAAGAAAATCCAATCATCTTACCGATTCCTATTGCCATATCTGAATATCCGGCAAAATCAAAATATATTTGAAAAGCATAAGCAATTACTCCTATCCAGGCAAAGGGAGTAGTTATATCATCTGCATTCATAGCAAAAATCCTGTCGGCTTCCGCACCCATAACATTAGCAATTAAAACTTTTTTTGCCAGACCGATAGCAAACCTGAAAAATCCAAGCAGTTTATTATCAATAGTTTCAAACTTTCTTCGGTCCTCAATCCTGTCAGCAATTTCATTATATCTTACAATCGGACCGGCTATAAGTTGTGGAAACATCAATATGTAAAGAGCATAGTCGGTGATTTTTCTTAATGGGGTATGCACTTTCCTGTAAACATCAACCGAATAGGTTAATTTTTGAAATGTAAAAAATGATATGCCAATTGGCAATATAACTTTCACCCATTGAATATGATTGAATCCGAAATATCCTAATATCTCATTTACATTTTCAATAAAGAAATTAGCATATTTAAAATAAGCGAGTAATCCAATATTAAGAATAATGGAAAGGGAAAGAAATATTCGTTTCTTTTTTCCAGAAGATTTCGCTAATAAATTTACAATGTAATAATCAATAGCAATTGAGCCGAGTACAATAAAAATAAAATCAGGCGCACCCCATGAATAAAAGAAAATACTTGCAATTAAAGCAAACAGGTTTTTGTATTTCCAGTTAAGAAAATAATAAACTATAAGGAAAACCGGAAGGAAATAAAGTAAAAATAAACTGCTGCTAAAAACCATGGCTCTTTAAAATAAAGATAAATTAAAACACATCATCACTTTCTAACTCATTGTATAAACCATGATTTTTATTCAATTTCTCACAGTCAAATTCAATATCCATTTCATGTAAAGGTTTTTCAAAATCACCCATACTGATACCTAATGATTCATCTTCATAAATTTTTTGCATATACAGAGCCCATATTGGCAGAGCCATATTAGCACCCTGACCTAATGTTATATTTCTGAAATGGACACTTCTGTCTTCACAACCTACCCATAGTCCTGTAGTAAGGTTGGGTGTAATTCCCATAAACCATCCATCGGACTGATTATTTGTTGTACCTGTTTTACCTGCAATAGGATTATTATACCCATATTTCAACCGCAATCTAATGCCTGTACCATACTTAACCACACCTTTTAAAAGCTCAAGCATAAGATATGCGGTTTTTTCGTTCATTGCTTCAACTTTTTTTGGAACAAATCTTTCAATAACATTCCCGTGCTTATCTTCAATTCTTGTAATAAAAATAGGTTCAACATACACGCCTTTATTTGCAAAGGTGTTCATAGCACCAACCATTTCATACAGTGAAAGATCAGCTGAGCCAAGAGCAATTGAATACACAGGAGGAATAAAGCTTGTAACACCCATTTTACGGGCAATTTTAATAACTGATTGCGGAGAATATCTTTTAATTAAATGACCTGATATCCAGTTATTTGATGTTGCCAGTGCATATTTTAATGTTATTTCTTCTCCTAATTTTCTCTTTGAAGCATTTCTGGGCTCCCATGTATCTCCTGTTATAAGTTCAATAACCGGCTGTACATTCGGTAGTTTACTGCATGGTGTTAATTCTCCTTCCTGCATGGCAAGAGTATAGAGAAAAGGCTTAAATGTTGAACCTACCTGACGTTTCCCAAGTTTTACATGATCGTATTTAAAATAGTTATAATCAATACCACCAACATAAGCCCTGACGAATCCTGTATGTGGCTCCATTGACATTAAACCTGCCAAAAGATAATATTTATAATACCTTATTGAATCCATTGGGGTCATTACTGTGTCAATTTCACCATCCCACGAAAAAACGGTCATATCAACAGGAGTATTAAATGACAGTTTGATTGAATCAATAGGAACTTCGGCATTTCTTAGTTTTCTGTATCTTTCGGAACGTCGCATGGCTAAATCAATAACTTTTTCAACTTCTACTTCTACAGAATCACTTTCAAAAACAAATGGTGCATTTGTATAACCCTTCCAATGTTCAAAAAAAGCCGGTTGTAAATCCTGCGACAAATGCTCCCGAATGGATTCTTCGGCATATTGCTGCATTTTGGAATTTAATGTAGTATAGATTTTTAATCCATCTTTGTAAAGATCATAAGATGTTCCATCGGCTTTATAATGGCTACTACACCATTTTTTTAATTCGCCTCTTAAAAACTCCCTGAAATATCGTGCTTGTCCAAGTGTATGGTCTAAAATTCCAAAATTTGACATATCAATAGGAATCCGGCTAATGGAATCATATACGGCTTCGCTAATATATCCGTATTTTTTCATTTGGCTCAATACAAGATTTCTTTTTTTAAAAGCTCTTTCGGGGTTCCTGATTGGGCTATATCGTGTTGGCGCATTTACAACACCAACCATCAGGGCTGCTTCCTCAAGATTAAGTGAATCAGGAGTTTTATTAAAGAATGTTTTTGCAGCAGCTTTAATGCCATGGGATTGGCTTCCAAACGGGACCGTATTAAAGTACATGGCAATTATTTCTTCTTTTGAATAATTACGTTCAAGTTTTGTAGCTATAATCCATTCTTTAAATTTTGCTATTGTAAGGTCAAGTATTGAAGGGTTTCTTTTTCGAGGGAAGAGGTTTTTTGCAAGTTGTTGAGTAATAGTACTTCCACCACCTCTTGTATTACCGCTTAATACCCCGATAACAACTCTAACCAAGGCTTTGCCGTCAATTCCCGAATGTTCTTCAAATCTAATATCTTCAGCTGCAATAAGTGCATTTACAAGATTTGGCGATAAATCCCTGAAATGGATATTCAAACGATTTTCAATATAATATGTGCCTAAAAGTTTTCCATCAGCCGAGTAAATTTCGGAAGCTAAATTACTTTTCGGATTTTCAAGTTCTTCAAAAGTAGGCATCTTTCCAAACCACTCGTTTGCGATGCCAATAAAAATTAAGACTATAGAAAAAATAAATAATAAATAAATTATCCAAAACTTAAGGATGTAATTGAAAGAATATTTTTTGTTTTTTTTAGTCATTTATTAAATGTATTCGTTCATTTATATCTTAATTCCAACAAATCTGGAATGTTGGAATAATGTTTTCATTAAATTGAATCTTTTTATTCTTTCTCTATTCTTATTCCTACATCTTCAATCCCCTGCAGATTATCAACACGCATTGCCTGTTCCAGTTCAAATTTATAGTTACCTGCTTGCGGGAATTTTATTTTGTTCTTTAATAAAATCCGGTTGCTTTTTATATCACCTAAGCCGCTGCCCAGCCATCTTCCGTCAGTAGAAGCAAGGATACATTCAATAGTATCACGGGCTCTGCGACCATCGGGAAACCGTGTGTTTAAAAAGAAATAGATGTTTCTGAATTTATAATCAGTTGAATTTCTGATGTTAATAAAATATTTGTACAATGAAGTTGTATCGGTTATTTCAACTTCAAATTCCAAAACATCATTTTTATTCCATTCTGTGCCTACAGTCAAGTTCTTGTCGTAAACAGTATTTGAATCACACGAGGCAAATAATAAAAGCAGAATAAGAAAATATTTATAATTTTTATTTGGATTATTAAAATTCATACTTAATATTACTTTTTTATTAAAGCATTATTCCTGAATTTATTGTATAACAGTCTTGGATAATTTGCATCTATTCATGTATCAGCCTCACAAAGTGATGCCTGCGGCAAAACGTCAAACGCCTGCCCAGTAAGAAAGTTTACCCCGAGTACTCGGATGAAATGCTTGCCCTGTGTAATCAGCAATGTGGTGTAAAACAATTACACAGGGCTGGCAATATTTAACAGGGTATGACTATATTGGGTCAAACGTCAAACAAATTAACATTAATCAAACCTGTACAAATCTTCCTTTCCGTCTGAATTTTCGTAATTGGTTTTTCGTTCCTGCACGTATGAAAAATCTTCTAATTTTTCAGGAAATATTTTTCTTGCATTATCTTCAATTATCTGCTGAACTTTTTCAATCGGTATTGCCAATATATTTGATTCATCATTAACATATGAATACCACATGACTTTTTTAAAAATATCAGTTTTTTGATAAACAGCTTCTCCTTTTTTTGTTTTTAAAATAATCTCATTATTCGGAAATTTTTTTAAAGCATCAATATAATTATCGTTTTCAAAATTCAGACAACATTTTAATTTTCCGCATTGTCCTGCTAATTTCTGAGGATTAAGTGAAAGTTGTTGTGTTCGGGCTGTGGTTGTAGAAACTGATTTAAAATTCCAAAGCCATGTTGAGCAACACAGTTCTCTACCGCAGGAGCCTACTCCACCGATGCGGCTTGCTTCCTGCCTTATACCTATTTGCCGCATTTCAATTCTGACTTTAAATTCTTCAGCAAGTAATTTTATAAGTTCCCTGAAATCTACGCGGTCTTCTGCTGTATAATAAAAAATTGCTTTTGTATTATCACCCTGATATTCTACATCATTTATTTTCATCTCAAGAGAAAGATTATTTGCAATTTCTCTTGATTTATATATAGAAAAGTCTTCAGCTTCAACTGCTGTTTTCCATTTTTCAATATCTGTAGCACGAGCCCTGCGATAAACTTTCTTCAAATTTTCATTATCAGTGCTGATATTCTTTTTTTTCATTTGTAATCTTACTGCTTCACCTGTCATGGAAATAATACCGATATCATGTCCGGGAGAAGCTTCAACAGCTATAATGTCACCTACATTCAGTTCCATTCCCTCAGAAAAACTAAAAAAATCTTTTCGACTGTTTTTAAAACGCACTTCTACATAATTAAACTTTTTTTGATTTTTTGGAAGTTCAATATTTTTTAACCAATCATTATCATCTAACTTACAACAAGAATGTTGAAATATGTTTTCATTCTTATTATAAGTACCGGGAAGCTCGCTACAACCTCGAGATAAAAACGAATTTGGATTATTTTTTATATCATTTTTCATTTATCAGTGATTTGGATTGCAAGTTTACAAAATTTTACTGTGATTAGTCATGTTTATTTTCAAAAAGCTTAGTTGCTGTAATTGACAAGTCCATGAATACAATTGACGGGTTTGCATTTCTTTCAATATGAAAGAGTGCTTTGTTAAACTCTTCTGAAAATCGTATTCCGTTAGCCGGATTTATATAAGGCGATATTTTTTGAGTAAAATCTAATTCTTCATCGTTAAGCTTAACCAAATCATTATTCCCATAATTTATCAATAAAATTTCCCTGACAATTTTTAGAGCAAAAGCCAAAAAACTTTTTTGTTTTTCTCTGCCTGTTTTTGCTATTTCGCTAACAAATTTATGAATATCAATAAAATTATTCAGGAAACATAAACGCATCCATTTTCTGAAATTTTCAAAATTATCTTTTTCTTCCTCGTTTTTATGAATATTTATTAATGCTTCCTTATAGCTTCCTCTTGAAAAATTAACTATTCTTTGTGCTTTTTCTTCGGTGCAGTTCAATTTTTTTAGCAAAACTTCTTTTAAATCCTTATTGGAAATTTTAGGTATCTTTACTAACTGAGTTCTGGATATAATGGTTTTAATGATTTGATCATGATTTTCTGAAACCAATATAAACAGAGTTTTTCCTGGTGGTTCTTCAAGTATTTTAAGGATTTTGGGAGCAGCAGAATAATATAATTTTTCCACCATCCAAATTATCATCACTTTATATTCGGCCTCATAGGATTTGTAACTTAATGTTTTTATTATCTCATTACAATCATCTTTATTAATTATGCCCTGTTTATTCTCAATACCGATTTTTTCATACCATTCGTTTAAATTGATATAATAATCATTCTGTATTAACAATTCTCTCCATTTATTAATAAAGTTTTTACTTTGCGGTTTTTTAGGTACATCTTTAGTGTTAGACACAGGATATATAAAGTGTAAATCGGGGTGGATCAACTTGTTATACTTAATACATGAAGGGCAAACCCCACATGAATCACCGTTAATCTTATTTTTGCAGTTTATAAACTGGGCATAAGCAATTGCGAGAGCAAGCTTGCCCGAACCATCAGGCCCGAAAAATAATTGTGCATGACTAATACGGCTGTCTTTTACTGTTTGTATAAGCTTTTGCTTAATATTGTCTTGTCCGATAATTTCTTTAAAAAGCATATTTTTTAAAAATGTCAGGAGATGTCAAAGATATGAAAAAATTTTGTTTAATATTGTATTGAAAATTTATAGTCAAAATATTATGGAAGTTACAAGAATATTTGATTTATTACCCTGTTATAAAGAGAAATTTAAACCTAAGGATGACGCTTTAGCAAGAAAAGAAAAAGGTAAATGGTTGAAATACTGCATTTTAACATAAAAAGCTATGACTAAAATTACAAGGATATTTGATCTGTTAGATCAGTACAAAGAAAAATATTATTCAAAAAAAGATGCATTGGGTTTTAAATCTAACAATGTTTGGAATACATATTCATCTGAAGATTATCTCAATTATGTTAACAATTTCAGTTTGGGCTTATTAAAACTCGGAGTAAAAAAAGGCGATAAGATTGCCACAATAATGCTTAACAGCCCTGAATGGAATTTTATTGACATGAGTCTGTTACAAATCGGGGCTATTCAGGTGCCGATATATCCGACAGTAAGTGAAGCTAACTACAAATTTATCTTTAATGATGCAGAAATTAAATATGTTTTTGTTTCAAATAATGAAATTTACCAGAGAATAAAACCGGTATTAAAAGATGCTCCCACTATAATAAACGTGTATTCCATTGATAAGATAGTTGGCGTTAAAAACTGGCAGGAAATATTAAAATTAGGAGAAAATAATATTACTGCCGACCTTGAATCTATAAAATCTTCAATTTCAGCAAATGATATAGCAACAATCATTTATACTTCGGGTACTACAGGGACTCCGAAAGGAGTTATGCTTTCGCATAATAATTTTATCAGTAATTTTCTCGCAGCAGCAACCATCCCTGATTTTAAGATGACTGACAGGACATTGAGCTTTTTACCGCTTTGTCATGTTTACGAACGCATGCTGAATTACTTATTCCAGTATTTTGGTATGTCAATTTACTATGCAGAGAGTATTGATAATCTGGGAAAGAATATCAGGGAAATTAAACCACATGCTTTTGGTGCTGTTCCAAGAGTTCTGGAAAAAACCTATGACAAAATTGTAAGAAAAGGCAGAGGTTTGAAAGGAGTAAAAAAGATGATATTTTTCTGGGCATTGAATTTAGGTCATCGTTACGAAATGAACAAAGCTAACGGATGGTGGTACGAATTTAAGTTGAAAATAGCTAATTTACTGGTGTTCAGCAAATGGAGACTGGCTCTTGGAAATAATATAAAATTGATAGTTTCGGGAGGAGCAACCTTGCAGCCCAGACTTGCAAGAGTATTTTGTGCTGCAGGTATAAAAATTATGGAGGGCTATGGTTTAACCGAAACTTCGCCGGTTATCGCAGCTTCAAGCTTTTTACCCGATGGATATAAATTCGGCACTGTTGGTAAAAACCTGCCGGGAGTGAAAATAAAAATTGCTGAAGATGGCGAAATACTGTGTAAAGGTCCGGGTGTAATGTTGGGTTATTATAATCAGCCCGAAAAAACCGCTGAAGTTATTGATAAAGACGGATGGTTTCATACCGGCGATATCGGTGTGCTGGAAGATGGAAAATATTTAAAAATCACTGACAGGAAAAAAGAGATTTTTAAAACCTCAGGCGGAAAATATATTGCCCCGCAGGTTGTGGAAAATAAATTTAAAGAATCTCCTTTTATTGAAAACATTATGGTTGTGGGTGAAAACAGGCATTTCTGTGCCGGACTGATACTTCCCAATTTTGAGCATCTTGAATCGTGGTGTAAAATAAAAGGAATAGAGTTTACTACCAACGAAGCGATTATCAAAAACCAAATAATCATAAACCGCATCCAGCGTGAAGTTGACAACCAAAACACACATCTTGACAAAACAGAGCAAATAAAGAAATTTGTGTTAATTGCCGATGAGTGGTCTATAGAATCAAGAGAATTATCCCCAACACTCAAGCTCCGCCGTAAATTTGTCCATGAAAAATATAATGATGTGATTGATAAGATATATGGGAAAACTTAATTCTAAATTTTGGAAAGCCTTTGTTTCTAAACCTTCAAAATTGTTATTAATACCAATTATTTTATTTTCATTAGTATTTATAATAAATCTATTTAGAGGTTATATTGATAAATTGAATCTTGGTTTATTGATCTTCCATGTAATTTTATTCTTTTATTTTAGAAGAAAAAATAAATAATATATTTATTGTTCATAATTAAAGAACTTATTTTTAAACTCATTGAATTATTATCGAATCACATCTTACAGTAAAAGCCCCGAAATATCCCAAGGCTCCATTACTTAAATTGCTATTGGGATTGGCTGGTGTTGTCATCATCATAGGCGG
>JADFUO010000440.1 GCA_015222115.1 Bacteroidota bacterium
CCAGAACATAATTTCTTTTTTCTGCAATTAATTGTTCATTAATATTTCCGATTTTGATTGCAATATTCGGATTTTCGGCAGGATTAAAAGATTCAGGCTTTACATAAATGAAATCATAAAGATTATCAATAATTCCATTGCCTAATGCAGCATCTGAATAAATTATTGTTTTATCTAATTGTATTTTATCAATTTTTGTATCAAAGGTTTTTTTGTTTTCAACTATCGGGCGAATTTGCAAGTAACTAAAAATTTTAGGTTGTCCTTTGGGAGTATTTAAATCTACTGCAAATTCTATTTCAACAGGATTATTCATTTCTTTTTGACTGATATCCAAAATGTTTTGTAGTATTTCAGCCAAAGGAAATGCATTATGATTTAAAATGTTTGAAAATGTTATTAATTTTTTGCCTTTATAATTTGCCCCATCTCTTATAATATTATTTTCAAAATCATAAGTAGAAGCTATATATTTGATTGAATTATCTTTTTCAGCCTCATTTATTTTTAGTTTCAAAATATTAATACTATCATCTGTTGAAGGTTTAAAGCTGTTTTCATCAAGGTCAAGTGCAAAAAATTGTTTTTGAGTATCTTTTAAAGCCATTTCGGGGGAAGAAAGCTGTATTATTTTCTTAGGATATTTTGGTGAAAACCGTAAATTTACTCCTCCATCCACAATATATTTACCTAAACCAAGAGCAACATTTACAATACCATCTTCAGGTTTTTCAGGAGATATAGGATAAAAATTTAATGATCGGGCAACACCGGAGATTGTTGGATAATATCTATTTCCATATCTTGTGCCACATACTTCCTGTATAACTATTCCCATTTTTTCTTCATCTATAATATTTGAAATAGCTTCCAAATACGCTTTACTATCTTTGAAAAAAGTTGATGCATAAACACATTTTATTGCATAACTTAAATGTTGTAGACTAAGTCTCTCATCCGATTTGTCATTTGGGATCATATATGTAGAATAAATACCTGCAAAAGGCTGGTAAAGGGAATCTTCCAATAAACTTGATGACCTGATAGCTAATGGTTTATTTATTACAGACATGAAAGCTATTAAATCTTCATGAATATGAAAGGGGAGGGTTGCTTCAATAAAATGTTTTAATATTTCTTTATCACTTGCACCGGATAATGCAATTTTATATAAATTATTATTCTCCATAAATTCATCAAAAATATCGGTTCCAAGTGTTAAGGTTCTTGGTATTGTAACGATCGTATCTTTATACTTGTCCAGTAAATTATTACGTTTAATAAGCGAATCAACAAAAGCTAAACCTCTTGCTTTTCCTCCGATTGAACCTTCGCCTATGCGGGAAAAAGGTAAATATTCATCAAAATTATCTTTTTGAAATTTCGCAATAACACCTCTTCCTTTATTTAGTCTGAAATCGGCAATAGTATCAAATATATATCTTCTTATTTCTTCTAAATCATTAAAATCTTCACGTTCATCACCTTTAAATGTTTCAGCAATTGTAAATAATGCTCTTGCATACAACCACTTAGAAATATAATTTCTATCAAGATGTGATGTAAAAGCATCATCCGGTATATCAAATAATCTTTCTTGTAATGACTTAAGATCCGATATACGAACAATTTCTTTATTAGTCTCCGGATGGTAAAACACTAAATCGCCAAAAGCAAAATTTTGAATAATAAAATCACGTAATTCCGTTGATAGCTTTTTTGAACTTTTATTAATAAAGCCTAGGTTAAGTTTTTCAGCAAATTTTTCATTTTCAGCATCTGATGATTGTATTAAGATAGGAATTTGCTTATTAGTGCTGATTATTTTTTCACAAAATTTAATTCCGGCTTGTGGATCCAATTCACCATTTCTTTTATAACCAATATCTGAAATTATCCCTAATAAATTGTTCTTGTATTTTTCATATAAAGTTAAAGCCTCTTCATAATTAGTTGCCAGAAGGATTTTAGGGCGACCTCGCATTCTTAGCATTTGCTGGTGTAAATTCAATCCCTCGGTCATGAATTTTTTCGATTGCTTAAAGATAATTTTATATATATGGGGTAAAAAACTCGAATAAAATCTTACTGAATCCTCAACTATCAGGATTGCCTGAACACCAATATCCAAGATATCATGCTCTGCATTCATCTTATCTTCAATAAGTTTTACTATTGCAAGTAAAATATCAGCATTTCCAAGCCAGCAAAAAACATAATCAATTGTATCAAGATTTTCTTCATAAAGTTTTAAGGCAACTTTGCGTAAAAATGGAGTTAATACAACAATGGGTTTATCAGGGTATTCATTTTTAATAATGTTTGTTAATTCAAAAGTATCTATATCGCCATCACTTAACATTACAATTATCAGATCTATGTTTTCTTCCTTTAAAGTTGTAAAAACTTGCTCTGTAGTTGAAACCTGAATGAATCGTGGTGGATACCTCAGGTTTAATGAAACATATTCATCAAATATCTGTTCGTCTATTCTCCCGTCTTCTTCAAGAATAAAAGCATCGTATTTACTTGATATAAGTAAAACCTGATAAATTCTTTTCTTCATTAGTTCGTTAAAGGAAGTTTCAGAATAATTATATTTCTTTGCTTTATGGGTAATTATATTCATTATTATTTTGTTAATTAAAAATGGAAATATTTTTTACCTGTTTTTTGCAGCCATTTTCCTGTAATTTGTGATGATTCATGCACATGTCCATGAAGAGTAACAGCAAGTTGTTTTTCTGTTCTTAGTCAAATGTAATTACAGAAATTCTTTTTTTACCATCCATTCTAACTGTTACGGGTTTTTCAAATCTTATATGCCTGAAGTAATTGGTTTTATTGATTAATTTTTGTTTTTTCAAAATATCATACTTAATATAGCTACCTGATAATTCAGGTTGAATAGAAAAATAACCTACGTTCATTGAAGTTACATTATGAAAGAAATGTGACCCTGAAGAAGCATCTAACGGGTATTCTTCGAGGCTTGTTTCTACAATTACTTTTGCATTAGAAATTTGAGGCCAGTTAACAGGAATACCTATCCATTTATCGCGTGTTCCCCATCTGCCAGGTCCTATTAAAATATATTTTCTATTTTGTTTTCCCATTTCAGTATTTAATTCTTCGATTTCGCAGGTCATTTCTTCGGTTTTGCTTTTATCAAACAAATCATTATCTATATAAATAATATCGTAAATGTTATTAATACAACCATTTCCCATACCTTTTTCCGAATACAGAAGTATTGAATTTTTCTCAATTTCATTCATTTCAACACAGTAATCCTGCGCGCTGCCTATTAATGGTTTAATTTGTAATAAATAAAATGAAGTTTTATAATCTTCATCTTTATTAAGATCAACTGCAAATTCAATTTCAACAGGTGAGCCCAGTGCTTCTTTAACAATATCCAAAACTGTTTCAATTGTTTTTGCTAAAGGGATGTAATTATATTTTAATATATTTCCAAAATTAATTACCCTTGGGCCAGGTTTACTTACTCCTGGATATATTATGTTATTCTCAATATCATATACTGATGCACAATGATTCAGTGTGCCTTGTTGTTCTGCCACATCAATGTCAGAAAATGTCAATCCTGCCGTATCTCCTTCAAGTAAATCAATATTTTTCCTTTTCAAGTCAACAGCAAAAAATTTAACTTGTGAATTTTTATACTGGTCTTTTGGTGAATTAATTTCTGTTGCTGGATATTTAGGAGAAAACCTATATGCTTTTTCACCTTCAACAACATATTTTCCAAGGCCGACAGCAGCAACAGCAAAACCTTCTTCAGGCTTCATGTGGGCAAAAGGATAATAATTATACGACTGAGCAACTCCACTTATGTGAGGATAAAACAATTGATCGTATTCATTGCCAACAACTTCCTGTATGATAACTGCCATCTTTTCCTCTTCAATTTTATAATTTATTGCTTCAATATATCCACGAGCAACAGGGGAATATATTGATGCAAAAACCAATTTGATTGCATTCATTGTTTGCTCTAATCTGACTTTAATATCGGCATGATTATTCGGCAACAAATATGTTTCAAAAATACCAGCAAAGGGTTGCATTAAAGAATCTTCAAATAAACCTGAAGAACGAATAGCTAAAGGCTTTTTAATCTTACTAATTAAAACTTTTAGTCTTTTTACTAAAGTATCCGTTAATTTACCCTGTAAAAATATTTTCTTTATTTTTTCATAATCCGGCTCATTATAAATTATCTCTTGTAAATTATTTCGTTCCAGAAAATATTCAAATTCATCAATTCCGATTACTGACGTTTTAGGTGCACTAATGTTTATATTGGGAATATGTTTTGAAAAATCATAATTGTTTATTAATGTATTTATAAAAGCCAGCCCTCTGCCTTTTCCTCCTAATGAGCCATCTGAAAGACTTACAATATTATTTTCATCAAGTATTGCCGATTCTTCAAAAGGTATTATCTTACCTTTGTTTTGTTCATTTCTAAATTTTTGAATAACATCAATTAAAACTTCACGAATTTTTTCAGGGCTTTCAAATTCATTTACTTTGCGGGGATTTAAAATTTTTGCTGCCTGTATTTCACCCCTTGCCATAAGCCAGAGTGAAAAATGGTCTTTCTTTGCATGATAAATAAGTGATTCATCAGGAATTGTTCTTAACTGATTTTCAAATTCTTTCAATGATTTTGCCATACCAATCTGGCGTCCTGTTTTATCCCTGTATATAAAGTTGCCAAATCCCAAATAATAAGTTATAAAGCTTTGAAATTCCTGTAATAAACTTTCGGAATTTTTATCAATAAAAGTTGATTTTAATTTATATGCTTTCTCAGCATTCTTTATATTAGATGACTGTATTATTGTTGGCAAATTCTTTATTTTTTTATGAACATACTTGATAAGTTCAAAACCTGCATTATCATTCAATTTGCCATCTTTTTCATATTCAACATCCGTTATTACACACAATAGGTTATCTTTATAATTATTTATTACATTTATTGCTCCTTCGTAAGTTGATGTTAATATTATTTTAGGACGGGCTCTCATTCTCAATACCTTGTATAACTCATCGGTACTTACATCATTAATAATCCTTTTAGTTTGCTCCAGTACAATTTTATAAAGAAGAGGCAAGTAACGGCTATAGTATTTTGGTGAATCTTCAACTAATAAAATTACTCTGACCAATCCAATCTTTGTATCGTTTTTAATATTGATCTTGTCCTCCACAAGTTTGATCATGGCAAAAAATATTTTTGAATCACCATGCCAAACAAAAGTTCTGTCGATATAATCCGGCTTTTTTTTACTCTTCTCAAATAAAGCAATGTCACTGTTGCTATTCAATAAAAGAAATATCGGAATATATGGAAATTTCTTTTTTATTTTTTCACTTAATTCAAAAGGCATTTTTTTATCTGCTCCCATCATCAAAATCACC
>JADFUO010000441.1 GCA_015222115.1 Bacteroidota bacterium
AGCCAAGGGTTAACAAAACTTATTCAGATGAATAAACCTCCTCTCCCCCGACAAAAGTCTTAACAACTTTTACATCAGGAATTTTATTTTCATCAATTTTCATAATATCTTTATCCAACACAACAAAATCTGCATTTTTTCCTGGCTCAATGCTTCCTTTTTCATTTTCCTCAAAACTGCCTTTTGCAGCCCATATTGTCATAGATTTCAGAGCTTCTTCACGAGTTAAGGCATTTTCCATTTGAAACCCATTTTCAGGATAAGCTTTCAAATCTTTTCGTGCCACTGCTGCATAAAAAGTGTATAAAGGATTAATATCTTCAACAGGAAAATCAGTTCCGCTGATAATCCATCCATTTTGCTGAAGAAGTTCTTTAAATGCATAAGCACCTTTTATCCGCTTCTCTCCTAACCTATCTTCTGCCCAATACATATCTGATGTTGCATGTGTTGGCTGAACCGATGGAATAATTGAATATTTCTTAAATAATTTAAAATCATCGGGATGAACCACTTGTGAATGTTCTATGCGCCAACGAAGGTCGTTTGTGTCTTTTAAAAACTCACCGTAAATATTCAAAATAAACCTTACTCCTGAATCGCCGATTGCATGTGTGTTAACCTGATAACCGTATTTTAATGCTTTTTCACAAATATTCCTGTAGTAGTCCGGACTTTCCATTAACAATCCAATATTATCAGGGTCATCACTGTATGGTTCCATTAAAAGTGCACCTCTTGAACCAAGTGCTCCGTCGGCAAATAATTTTACAGACCTAACAGTTAGACGATCTGTTTTATAAGGACCGTTTTTAACAAATTTTTCAATATTTTCGTCGGTTGAGCTTAGCATTGTATAAACCCTGATTTTTAGATCACCGCATTTATGAAGCGAATCAATAAGTTCAACAATTTCTTTATCAAGATATGCATCTACAATTGAAGTCAAACCAACTGCGAAACAACTATCCTGTGCTTTAATCAAAGCATTGATTTGTTCATTTTTATCCGGTTGAGGAAAAATTTCCTTAACCAAATCAATAGCATTGTCAATTAAAATACCAGTAGGTTTGCCATCTTTTAATTTTATCGCACCTCCTTCAACTTTGGTTTTGCCGGTTATTCCCGCTCTTTTTAGTGCTTCTATATTAACCAGAGCAGCATGTCCGTCCACTCTTGTTAAAAAAACAGGATTGTTTGGAAATAATTTGTCCAATTCATTCTTATCCGGAAATTCTTTATTTTCCCAATCATTTTGGTCCCAGCCCCTTCCGGTTATCCATTCTGATGGGTTTTCTTTATGAAACTTTTTTATGATTTCCAAAACTTCTTCAAATGATTTAGTACCTGTCAAATCTGCATTCCGTTGTAAGCCAAGTCCATAATTATAAAAATGACAATGGCCGTCAATAAAGCCGGGATATATTGTTTTTCCGATAGCATTATATATAATTGGAGCACTATATTTATTTAGGATTTCTTTATCTGTTCCTACATCAAGGAATTTCCCATTTTTAACTGCAAAACTTTTTGCTATTGTAAAATTTTTATCAACAGTATAAACTCTTGTATTTAATACAATAATATCAACTTTTTCTTTTACCAGGTTGCATGAAAATATATTCATTATCAGTAAACTAATTATTAAAATATTTATTCTATTCATAATTTTATTCTTTATTTTACAAAGGCAAATGTATAAATTAAATGTATTGAAATTTTAAACTAACATATAATTTGTTATATTTTAGCTCTATGATATATTGTTTTAGGCT
>JADFUO010000442.1 GCA_015222115.1 Bacteroidota bacterium
AGATAGGCATCCGGATCTTTTAACTCCAGATTTTGATTGGTACAGGGGGAGTTTATTAAAGGAAGAACATTACAACAATGAAAACGAATTGATTCAATCAGTTGATTATAATTATCAGTTAGGAACAGATATCGATCAAATATTTGGAATGAGGGCATATACCTATTTTCTTTTTGACATACCGGAAGATGATGTTATTGGTATTCTTGTCCTCCCCGGAGGAGGGGAGGTTTA
The DNA here is from genome assembly GCA_015222115.1 of Bacteroidota bacterium. GTDB lineage: Bacteria > Bacteroidota > Bacteroidia > Bacteroidales > JADFUO01 > JADFUO01. The sequence continues at coordinate 235 of JADFUO010000442.1, forward strand.
CATTTATTCCCCAGGACTTGAATATCGAAAATTGCGTTGGGGAGCACAGTGTTACACATCTGTTTTTAAAAACCTTGAAAGCAAAACCATTACCTCATACTTTAACGGGCAACAATTAATAGATCAATATACATATAGCTATTCTGAAAATCTTCCCCATTACAACAAGAGTAAAATCAATAACATTAAACAAGAATTGAGTAATGGTCAATCTAAACAAACAGTGTACAAATATACCAATGACTATTCAGATGCTGATTGCTTTGTAGACTATGAAGCAGATAGAGCTTCGGCTTATGATCAATATATCACTAACTTAGAACAAAATTGCTTAAACGCAGATGTTTGTTATGATTTCGAATATAGTGGTAGTGAAGATTGCATTGATTGTATAAAAGATGAATATAGTTCATACTTACAAAACCTTTTAACAGTATTTCAAAACTACCAGCAGTGTTTGGATAATCAGGTGAGTAATAGTGATAATTATGCTTCATCACTTTTACAGCTCTCTGCAAAAAATCAGCTTCAATTAGTTGAACAACAGGAACAGATAATTGATAACAATATAACTTACCAGCTATTTGGAAATTTTACTTTATTCGACACCTATCCTTCTGATCAGATATTGCCTGCTATTTCTTTATCCGCAGAATTTATTCAGCCACAAAATCCTAACGAAACATTAATCAATTCTCAGGGAGAATTGATATATTCAGGTTATGAAGTCAAAACCTACTATGACGAGTACGATGCTCGTGGTAATCCTCTCCAGCATCATGAAGCAGACAACATAAATATCACCTATCTATTTGGCTATAATTACTCCTATCCTATTGCGAAAATCGAGAATTCAACATACAGCGAAGTTGAAGCTAATATAGGTTGTACTTATGAACAGCTCCAAGAGAAAACCGGCACTGAATTAATGACCGTTTTTGATAATTTACGCACAGCCCTCTCGAATGCCTTTATAACATCATACACTTTTATATCATTAGTAGGCTTGGAAACCAAAACCGACCCTTCCGGCATAACAACCTATTATTATTACGACAGCTTTAACAGGCTTGAAACCATTAAAGACCATAACGGTAATATCATAAAGCACATTGATTATCACTATAAAGATGAATAATTATTAACCGAAAGTTCTTATGTTATGAAACATATTTTATATATAATAGCTTTATTTTTCCCATTATTTGTAATTTCCCAGAATGGAGACGACGGCTGGAACAACCGTATAATAAACACCTATGAAAATGATATTGAAACTGCAAGGCAATCCATAACCTTTATTCCCGGGTTCGATACCGAAGGGCATACTGATTTTATTGCTTATATTGATCCGGACATTCCTTTTAATGGCGGTATCCCGGTTACCAATGGCGAATTTAACATGAATTTTATCAGGCAGTTTACACCCATTAACGATCATAAAACCACTACTCCGCCTTCGCACAACGGGCTTGACTATTCAAAATGGGCTGAGAATATTACCTATTATGATGGCCTGGGAAGGAAAATACAACAGCTTGCAGTTAAAGGTTCTCCGGTTAATACTGATATTATCCAGCCAATTGTTTATGATGATTTTGGAAGATTAAAAAGAAGTTATTTGCCTTACGCAATTGCGCAGGGTGGTGATGATGGTCCGGGAGGATTCCGGCCGGATGTAATTACCGAGCAACTTAGTTTTTATGATTATTTTTATCCCGATGAACAGGATATTACTTATGCTGAAAAAGATTTCGATAATTCACCTCTTAACAGGGTTATGAAACAAGGCTTTGCCGGTGCCGACTGGGATATTGAAACCGGAAACCCAATAAGATATGAATATCGTACAAATACTGAAAATTATGAAGTTTATATGTTTTCCGTTCTTACTGACAATTCATTGAAAAAGGAAGGATGTTACCAGGCAAACAAACTTTTTAAAAATAAAACTTACGATGAAAACGATAACCCCACTATTGAATACAAAAATTTGTCGGGTAATGTTGTAATGAAAAAATCGTATGATGGTAGTAATTGGCTTATAACTTATTATGTTTATGACGATTTCGGGCTGTTACGATATGTACTTCCTCCATTGACCATTTCATATATGCCATCAGGTACAACTCCTCAAACATTCGATAATCAGGCAGAATGGATTTTAAATCTTTGTTATTATTACGAATACGATGACCGAAAGCGAATGATTTTAAAGAGACTGCCCGGCGCTGATCCTGTTTATATGGTTTATAATAAAAGAGACCTAATAGTTGTAAGCCATGATGGCAATTTAAGGAATAACAACGACTGGCTGTTTACAAAATATGATGTATTTAACCGCCCTGTTATAACCGGTAAATATCATCATACAACAAACCTTAGCCAGAATCAAATGCAAAGCCTTGTGGATGCCAACAGCAATTTTTTTGAAGATGTTGACCTTGGATTTGCACACGGATATACAAATAATGCTTTTCCCGATATAACAACTGCTGATTGTGAAATATACACTGTAACATATTACGATAATTACGATTATATTGATCAAATCCAGTTTTCGGGCAGATACGATTTTCAGGCAAGTGAAATCAGTTTTATGTATCCCCTTACAACCAATATAAAAGGACAAGTAACAACCGTAAAAACTAAGATTTTACCCAATTCTGAAATCACACTCGAAAGCGGAATGGAGTATTTAATAAGCGTTACTTATTATGATAAGTATAAACAATTAATCCAGGTAGTTACTGATAATCATTTGGGAGGTTTGGATGTTGTTTCCAATAAAATTAACTTTACCGGCGATATACTTCTCACCAAAGAAAATCATAATGACGGCAGTGAAAGTATTATTGTCCAAAATGAATTTGAGTATGATAACGGCAAACGCCTGATAAAAACCAAACATAAAATTAACAATGAAAGCCGGGTAACTGTCAGCGAACAAAAATATGATGAACTGGGACGTATTAAAAGAAAACACTTGCATGGAGGCAGTAATAATTCTTTACAAACTGTAAATTATAAATATAATATCCGCGATTGGCTTACTGATATTAATGATATTGCTGCATTAGGAAACGACTTGTTCGCCCTAAACCTCGGTTATACATCCGGTACTTATCCCCAATTTAACGGGAACATTTCATCAATGGAATGGAAGTCAGCCATGTTTGGTGACAATACGTATAATTTCAACTATGATTGTGTAAACAGGATAAGCACAGCCGAATACAGCGGAACAGGAAATTATAATACAAGTTATGGATATGACTATAACGGAAATTTATTATCTTTATCCCGCGAAGGGAAACTGAGTGAGAGGTCAAATTATGCCCTCATTGATGAGTTGGATTATTCTTATACAGGCAATCAACTGAAAAGCGTTAATGATATTAATGATTCCGATCATCAGAGAAATGGTTTTTCCGATCTCGGTTCATTTAATACAACTGAATACACTTACGATGATAACGGAAATATGATATCGGATTTGAATAAACATTTGACCATTTCCCAACATAATTTTTTAAATATACCACAGCAAATAATTATTGTTACCAATGGTAATAACGGAATTAACTTTCTTTATGATGCAGCAGGCATAAAACTGAGAAAACAAACAAAAATAAATAATGCACCAGAAAAAACAGTGGATTATATTGGTAGCTTTGTGTATGAAGATAATAAATTAAGATATTTACTAACCAATGAGGGAAGAGTTATGGTAAATGATGATGGAACTTATGATTACCAATATTTCCTGAAAGACCATTTGGGTAACACCAAGGTAACATTTAACGAAAACGGAGAAGGAATACAGGAAGACAGCTACTACCCGTTTGGTATGCAGATGAACGGCTTATGCTATGAAACCGGCCTGGATTACAAAAACAAATACCTTTACAACGGCAAAGAATTACAAGATGAGTTTGGGTTGGACTGGTATGATTATGGGACAAGGTTTTATGATCCGCAACTGGGACGCTTTCCATCATTAGACCCTGTAGCTGATTTATTTTTCAATCTATCCCCATATAATTATGCCAGTAATAATCCGGTTACGAATATTGATTTATGGGGTTTACAAGGAGTTAATACTAATGAGCCAGGCGAGGATTTTCAGTGGCTTGCTGAAGCAGCTAAACATGCTGAAAATGCAACAGAAGCTGGCAAAAAAATATTTAATGAATCTTCTATCAAACTAAGCGGTTCATGGCTTAGTGTTGGCGGAGAGGTCACTTCTTTATCTAGCAAATGCACTTTAGAGGCTGGTATTGCAAGTGGAACTATTAGTGCTGATAAGGAAGGGGTGACAGCAGAGGGCAAAGTTCTTTATGTTGAAACAGGAATAGAATTGACTGGTGATGTGGCAGGAGCCAAAACTGAAATTGCTGCTGCTGAAGGAGAATTGGAAGTAGGCTATAAAGGTGATATTAATGGGGATATTGACATTGGTACATTTAATGCTGAAGTACAATATCCTGGTAAATATGAATCTGTCGGTTTTGGCATTAAATTGAGTGCACTTAAAGTTAAAGTAATGGCTAACATGAAGGAACTAGCTACTTCTATTAGTGAAACTGTTAACTTTTTCAATGCGTTAGGTGCCTTCGATTCAATTAAAACTAAACCATCACCCACAAAAGATGAACTTAATCAGTAACTTAGTAGCTATAGTGAGGCAATCTCAAATTCGTGCTTATATAATAAGCCATAGATTTTATCTATCAAAAATATCGAAAACTTAAAAGGTATACTATAATAAATCTGTTAGGATTAATAAAACATATATGAAAACTAAGGAAGTATCAATAATTAGAAGACTTATAAATTTTATAATTGATTCTTGCGTAATAGCAGTATCTAGTTTTTTAACTTTTTATTTATTTTCGATCATATACCTTAAATTACATCTGCATCCAGTAAATGAAGATATTGAAATCATTCGTTTAGATTTATTAATATTACTTGTTTTTGTAACATATTACTTAATTTTTGAAAGTTTCACTGGAAAGACAATTGGAAAATATATTACCAAAACAAAAGTTCTTAAGACAGATCTCACAAAACCAAACTTTCTATATATTCTTTTAAGGACAATTATTAGGTTAATCCCATTCGATTTTTTAACATTTTTAAGTAAAAAGAATGGATGGCATGATAGATTTTCCTCAACAGTAGTAATCAATGATTAACAAAATTCAATAGTGGCAAAGGCATATGC
>JADFUO010000443.1 GCA_015222115.1 Bacteroidota bacterium
ATTACTGTTAATTAAATAGTTAAAAAAGTGTTAATAAATTTATTTGCAGGAAACTTTTCTGAATCATAGAAATCCGTATGGATTACCCATATTTCCCTTATTTCCTTTTAAGTATATTATAGAAATGGAATGTTTGTAAAAATGGCTTAGATTATTATACTGTTATTTTTCATCAAATTTGCCGTTAAACAAGAATGTACGGGTAATATTCCGGTTATGTCGCCAACATTAAAATCATAAAAATATTTTTCAGGCATTTTAATAATTCCATGCTCCTGCGAAACTGAAGATAAATATGCATCTGGTACCGGAGCGCTCCAGTTATTGTTTTCAATTTTAACAATATATCCGAAAATCTTATAACCATTATCAGAAGTAATAAATTCTTTTGAAAAATGAATAGCCCCACCATAAATTACGATTTCGTTCCTTTCAGGATGTTTTGCAATAACCGGACAAGCCATTGCTACTCCAATTTCATCGGTAGTGCAACTTCCAATATGATATTGCATAACATCATAAAATACAAAATTTCCGGGACGTATCTCGTTAATACCCTGAAAGTTTTCAGAAAGGCTGCATGAAGGAGTATCACCATAAGAAATTATTAAATCATGCCAATTGTTTATATATTTTTCTTTTAAACGGCTTAATTGAACAATTGTTTTCTTTTGTATTTCAAGAATCTCATTTTTGTCTTTTGCAAAATATGTATGCCCTGCATGTACCAAAAATCCCTTAAAAGTAAGTTTCGGATTAGATTTAATAATTGCAAGGATTTTATCAATTTCAGCAGTATTTTCCGAAGATAAACCGGTACGGTGGTAACCTGTATCAATCTTAATAAATATTCCTGTGACGTAAGTTAAATGATTGCTTAAAAATTCTGTAACTTCGGCAGATTCAACCAAAAGGTTTAAGCTGATATTTCCGGCGAGTTTATTAATTTTATCAGTTTCTAAAATGTTAACAGTAAAGGCAATCGTGATGTCATCCCATCCGTTTTTAGCAAAATAATTTGCCATTTCCACAGATGAAACCGCAATAGAATTGATTCCAAAATCCCTGAACCAGCTCCCGATTTCTGCTGATTGATGGGTTTTAAAATGAGGACTTAACTTAAGGTTATGCCTTCGGGCTTTTAACGCCATATTTTTAATATTTTGAAGGCATTTTTTCTTATCAATAAGAAAAGTGGGGCTAATTATCTTTTTCAAGTAAATCAATTTATTTTAACAAAACAATTTTTTCATTGTTTGAAGATTTTATGATTATTAATATTATTTTTTGTTTTGACTGTAATAATATATAAACCATCTTTAATTGATTCAGGCGGGAACACAACAATTTTATTCACACCTTTTGATAATCTGAATTCTTTATTAAATACTGTCTGACCAATCAAATTAACCATATTAACCTGACAATAATCATTTATCTCAGATGGAATCAACAGATTAATTTTATGAGTAAAAGGATTAGGCATTATTTTAATCTGATTATTTTTAATATTGGAAATGTTTTCAAATGATGTATAAATTGTTGAGTCATAGCAAACGGTAAGAATGCCACCTGATAAATATCTTTCTTCAGCAGGTATTGTACCGCTTCCGATTTCATTAGGAATACCAACTGAAGGCAATTGATCAATAATATTCCAAAAAATTGGTATTGAATCAAGGTAATAGGTAGTATCGGGCAGGTCATTGGTTCCGGATGGAATTATAGTTCCTTTTATATTATTTCCGAATTCAAAATGGTTAGTTCCTGTTAAAATATAGTTACCGTATAATAATTGTTCGTTAGTAACTTCATTGCCCACGAAATTTTGTCTGCCGGTTTCTAAAATCGTATTGGTAGTCATGATAATTCCATATAGCTCTGCACGGTTCCTGAAAAAAGTGTTGTATGGACCTGACGGTCCCCAGTAATGATCAATAATAATATTCTGAACAATATTTCCTTCAAAAAGGTTTGAAAAAGCGTAATGTCCATGCAAAGAAATATCGCCTGAAAAATCATGAATAGGTTCCGAACGGTATGGTTCAATAGAATAATTATATCCGAAAACATTTCCGTTAGCTCCGGTTTTTACCATCAAAGCATGACGTAAATGTTTTAAAATATTGTTTTGCACTAAACATTCTCCCGAATGATGACTGAGAGTGATTCCATAACCTCTTGTTCCGGCGCCATCATAAGTAAACGCATGGTGGATATAACAACCGGTAATTTCCAGTTGTGTGCTTCTTGCAATTGCTATATGACTGCCAACGCTTTTATCGCTTTCAACGCCTTTTACCCAGCATTGAGCAGCAAAGCCGAATGACATGTTTGAGCCGGCGCCTTCTTCGGGTTCATCTGCACGGATAATTTTTAAACATTCAATACCGACATTGTATTTTGGTTCAATTTTTCTTATTTCAAGGTTCAGAGAAGTGTCATAATCAATTCTTAGAGCACGGTCAATATAAATTGTATTACCCGAAATATCATAAATTTTAACAATTTGTCCCACTGAGTATTGTGCCCAGGTAGCTGGACTGATATCCCAATCTCCGTTTAACTGTCTTATTTCAGCATAATTGTCGGGGCTAAATTGTTCGGGGTTTTCAACGGTAAAATTAGTTGAGCCTTTTTCAAAACCGGTAATAATTCTTGTAAAATCCATAGCTTGTCCTTTGGATATATTTATACAATTTATTGGTTCACCGCCAAGGTCAAATATTAATGCTGTTGAGTCGGATGTTGCACCTCGTAATATTATACTGTCGGGTAAATTTAATGGTAAATTAATTAAATAATTTCCTTCCGGAAAATATACAATTCCCATATTTCCGTTTAATGAATTAACAGCATCAACTATTGCCTGATAATCATTTGTAAGGCTATCGCCCTGAGCCCCAAAATCTTTAACGTTTACTATAATTGCAGGTTCGGGTTTATCTCCCTGATATCCAAAGCCACTCCAATCTACCCTTATTGAATCAGGAATAACCTGGGCATTGACCAGGGTGGAAATAATGAACAGGTATAATATTAATTTAAATCTCATTTTCTTACAAATTTAATATTTTTTTTGATGAAAATCAACTTTTTTTAGTTTTCAAGTGAATTTAATTCATCTGATTTAAAACATATTTTTTAGTTTTGACGTTAGATTATAAACTTATTTAACATGAAACGTCCATGATTGATTTAAAACACACAAGAGTATGATTATTTAATGAAATTGGAAATTGGAAATTAGAAATTTGGGAAAAAAGGGCATTGTTAATTTGGTTGCTTATAGTAATCCTGATTTTATGAAAAATTTTAACTTTGTGAACCTTTGTGTCTTCGTGGCAAAAAACATAGGCACTAAGAAACACAAAACTATATATTATTAACAATACCAGAAGAAAAAAATTCTATATGCGCCCCAAATTTCTAATTTCCAATTTCCAATTTCTACATCTTAAATTGATAAAATATAATCC
>JADFUO010000444.1 GCA_015222115.1 Bacteroidota bacterium
GACTTATCAGGTATCACATTGAATAATTTAGTAAGTGTTTTTTTGATTTCAGAATAACGATTAACGATTTCTGATTTACGAAGTTATTGAAAATCTAAAATCTAAAATCGTTAATCTTTATTCATTATTCATTTTATTTGAATTAAAGCACCAATTTAAACCCTACTCCATGAACATTCATTAATTCAACATTAGGATCACCTTTTAGATATTTCCTTAATTTTGTAATATAAACATCCATACTCCTGGCATTAAAGTAACTATCGTCGTACCAAATTTTATTTAAAGCTATACTACGGTCTAATACTTCATTGGCATTTTCGCATAACATTTTTAATAATTCCGATTCTTTTGAGGTAAGCTTTTGTTCAACATTTTTTAATGTAAGAATCTGACGATTATAATCAAATGTAAATTGTCCCAAAATAAAAATGCCCTTTTTCTTAAAATCATCCTTATCATATTTAACACGTCTTAGAATTGCTTTCATACGAACCAGCAGTTCTTCCATGCTGAAAGGTTTTGTTATATAATCATCGGCTCCTAATTCAAAACCTTTTAATTTATCTTCCTGCATTGATTTGGCAGTTAAAAAAATAATCGGGATATTTTTATTTGTCTTTCTGATTTCTTTTGTAAGAGCAAACCCGTCTTTAACGGGCATCATAATATCAATTATACAAAAATCAAAAGCTTCTTTATTATACACATCAAAAGCTTCCTGACCGTTTACGCAAAGTGTTGTTGGATATCCTTTTGCCTCAAGATATGCTTTTAAGATGGTTCCAAGATTTTTATCGTCCTCGGCTAATAAAACTTTTACTTTGTCTTGTTCCATAATTCTTAGGATTTATTATTTTTTACAGGCAAAAATATATTAAATTTTGTTCCGTATTTTATTTCACTCTCAAGGGTTATTGTTCCACTATGTTTTTCAACAACAGCTTTTACATAACTTAGCCCTAATCCGAAACCGCTAAAGTTATGAATATTTCCGCTTGGTACGCGGTAAAGTTTTTCAAATATCTTTTTTTGATTGGCTTTGCTGATACCAATTCCGTTATCCTGAATACTTATTTTTATTCCAGAGTTAACATTACGGGTGGATATTAAAATCTCTGGATTTTCAAGTGTGTATTTATTAGCATTATCAAGTAAATTGTATATCACATTTGTAATATGGACTTTATCTCCATCAATTATACATGTTTCGGCACGCAGATCCGTATAGATATTTCCATTCTTTTTTTCAACCTGAAGGTTGATATTTTTAATTGCATCTAAAATTACTTTATGTACATTTATCCATTCTTTTTTCAAAACCAATTGTCCTTTTTCAAGGGTTGCCGATTGCAGAATTTTTTCAGCCATTCCTTCCAGACGCTTATTTTCTTCATTTATTATATTAATATAATTATTGTAAACTGTTTCCGATTTTTTTATGTCTTTATCGATTAATGCCTCGCAAGCTAACGATATTGTTGAAATCGGTGTTTTAAATTCATGAGTCATATTATTGATAAGGTCGCTTTTCAATTCTGATAGTTTTTTTTGTCTGAAAATAGTAGTTATCGTAAAGATAAATGAAAGAATGATTATAATAATAAAAATAGCTGAAATCAGCAATAATCCCCACATTTGGCTGATAATAAATCTTTTTTGATTAGGAAAATAAATCATCAGGTAATCGGGGTTCATCTGCATATCGCTCGGAAATAAGGTAAAAACAAAACTTTTGTTTAAAAGGTCGTTGGGATAAATACCTGTTTTTTGAATAATTAATGAATTGCGTACAGGACTGAAAACCCCAAATTCAAATTGTGTATTTATTCCTTTTTGCTTTAATTCAAAAGTAATCAATGAGTCTAACAGGGCTTTGCTTAATCTTTGTTCAACAGGTTTATCTTGTTTAATATCCAGTAATTCCTGTAATGCATTCTGGGCTAAAAATGATTTCTGAATAAATTTCTCAAAGTCTTCCCTGTTTTTTATTGATTGTAAATCACTAAAAAATACATTATTGATTGAATCAATTGAATTTAAAATTGTTTGACCTTGCGAATGTATTGTAATTTGTCGTGTTAATCTGTTTGACATTTCTATTTTCTCAAGCCTGAAAACAACGTTTGAAACAGCATCATTAACACTCCTGACAAAATTCGCTTCCTTAACGGTTATGGCATTTTTTATCCAATAAACCTGTATGACCATTAAACCAATTAAGGAAATAGCCATCAAACAAATAATTAATATGACGGTTTTTTTATTCATATTCTACAAAAATATGTCTTGATTTCTATGATTTACAGGTTTTTAACATTTTTTAACATTTATTATATATAGTTAACATCTTTGGTATATTTTGTGCTTTACTTTTGTAAAATATAATTTTTTATAAAAACTACCAAAAAGTTTATGTTAAATATACATTGTGCAAATGAGTTTTAATTCATAATTTTTGGTTTTTGGTTCACTAAATGCAGCCATTCACCTGGCTGCATTTTTTATTTTCTGTACAATTAAATTATTTCGTAAATTCACCCCAAAATCTTAATCCGAATTTTTATGATTAATCTAAATTTAAATATTGATAAGGTACTTGACTTTGTATCTTTCAACGAAATTGAATCATTTCAACCTGAAATTGATAAGCATTTTAAAACATTATTTAATAAAACCGGAAAAGGAAAAAATTTCCTGGGATGGATAAACCTTCCTTCGGAAATTGACAAAAATCTTATAAAAGATATTGAATCCGATGCAAAAAAGATGAGGGAAATTGCCGATGTATTTGTTGTGATTGGCATTGGCGGCTCATATCTTGGTGCCCGTGCTGTGATTGAAGCACTTAGTCATAATTTCAACAATCTGCTGGAAACAGGAAAAAATCCTCTGATACTTTTCGCCGGTCAGAATATTGGTGAAGATTATCTCGCAGATCTACTGGATATTCTTGATAAAAAAGATTATGCAATAACCGTGATTTCAAAATCCGGTACAACCACCGAACCGGCTATTGCTTTCAGAATAATAAAAAATCATCTTGAAAATAAATACGGAAAGCAAGAAGCAAAAAACAGGATAATTGCCATTACAGATAAAGAAAAAGGAGCTTTAAAAGAACTTTCAGAAAAGGAAGGATACAAAACTTATATTGTTCCTGATGATGTTGGTGGCAGGTATTCGGTTTTAACACCTGTTGGATTACTGCCGATAGCAGTTGCCGGCTTTGATATTAAAAAACTGATAACCGGAGCTTTTGAAATGTTGCAACTAAATGAAGCAACAAGCTCAATGGGAAAAAATCCGGTTGCTTTATATGCTGCAACCCGCAATGCCCTTTATAACAAAGGAAAGACAACCGAGATTATGGTAAATTATCAACCAACGTTATTCTATCTCACTGAATGGTGGAAACAGCTTTACGGAGAAAGTGAAGGCAAGGAAAACAAAGGGATTTTCCCTGCCGGAGTGAGCTTTACAACCGACCTGCACTCAATGGGGCAGTATATTCAGGAAGGTTTACGAAATATATTTGAAACCGTGCTCTCGGTTAAAAACTCAAAAAGAGATTTACGCATACCCGAAGACAAGAAAAATTTAGATAAACTGAATTATCTTGCCGGAGAAAAAATTAATTATGTTAATAAAATGGCTGAAACCGGAACCATGCTTGCCCACGTTGATGGCGATGTGCCAAATATAAGAATCACTATTCCAAAAATTGATGAAGAAAATCTCGGACAATTAATTTACTTTTTTGAGATGGCTTGTGCCGTAAGCGGATATATTTTAGGAGTAAATCCATTTAACCAGCCGGGTGTTGAAGCATACAAGAAAAACATGTTCGCCCTTTTGGGAAAACCGGGATTTGAAAAAGAAACAAATGAAATTTTAAAAAAAGTGAACTAAAAAAGAAAAAATGAATTTTCAAGAACTGATTAATAAGCGACAAAGTGTAAGAAAATATTCTGATAAAGCTGTAGAAAAAGAAAAAATCAACCGTTGTATTGAAGCAGCCAGGTTAGCCCCGTCAGCAAGTAATTCACAGCCATGGAAATTATTAATTGTAGATAACCCGGAATTAAAAAATAAAGTTGCAAAAGAAACTTGTAGCAAGCTTTTAAAATTTAACAAGTTTGTTTTAGAAGCGTCGGTAATAATTGTTATTGTATTGGAAAAAGCAAAAGTAAAAACCCGTATTGGCGAAAAATTAAAAAATAAAGAATGGAGGTTGATAGATATTGGAATTGCTGCGGAACATTTTTGTCTTCAGGCGACAGAAGAAGGACTTGGAACCTGTATGCTCGGCTGGTACAACGAAAACCCGATAAAAAAGCTTTTAAACATCCCCGATAATAAATCCATCGGATTGCTTATCAGCGTAGGATATCCTGTAAAAGATTATAAACTCAGGAAAAAAATAAGAAAGGATATTGAGCAAATTGTAAGTTATAATGCTTACTAAAAATTTTAGTTATAATAGTGTAGCTCTACGAGGGTTTGAAACCTTTGTAGGACATTGCAGTCATAAGCTGCAGTAGCAATAGCAGCGGTAGTAATTGCATTAAAACATTCCATTTCTCTCCATCAATATTTCCTCAATCACCCTCGGAAAATGCTCATACTCCAGTTGATGAACCTTTGGGGCTATTGAATCTGATGTGTCATGCTTTTCAACAGGTATTTTTGCCTGAAAAATTATTTCGCCTTCATCATATTTTTCATTAACATAATGAATGCTTATTCCGGTTTCCGGGTCATTAGCTTCAATAACAGCTTCATGAACTTTTGCTCCGTACATTCCTTTTCCGCCATACTTAGGAAGTAAGGCGGGATGTATATTTATTATCCTTCTATTGTATTCTTTCAAAATATTATCAGGGACAAGCCATAAAAATCCAGCTAATACGATCAAATCAATTTTATTATTTTTTAATTTCTTTAAAACTATATCGGTTTTATAAAATTCATCCCTGTTAAATGAATAAGCAGGAATATCTAAATTTTCGGCACGTTGAAGCACATACGCATCTTTTTTGTTGGACAGGATAATGGAGATATCAATATTTTTTTTATCCGAAAAATATTCAGCTATTCGCTGTGCATTTGTTCCATTTCCCGAAGCAAAAATTGCAATTTTTTTCATTTTATTGTATAATTAATTATCAAAAATATAATTTTTTATAAACTTTTTTATTTATTTTTCTTAACTAAAATTGCAAAAAACATTTAAGTGGTTTATATTCTGCTCTTTAATAATTTAGAAGAATAAAATTATTTAATTTTTTTGGTTTATTTTGATAAAATTCATTTCTTTGCAACCTGTTTAACCAAAAAATGAAAATTATGTCTGACATTAAAAGCAGAGTTGTTGCAATAATTATAGATAAGCTCGGTGTAGAAGAAAGCGAAGTTACACCAGAAGCAAGTTTTACAAATGACTTAGGTGCCGATTCACTCGACACTGTAGAATTAATTATGGAATTCGAAAAAGAATTCAACATTGCTATCCCTGATGAAGAAGCAGAAAAAATTGCTACTGTTGGTGATGCAATTAAATACATTGAAGAAAACATAGGCTAAAAAAATTTAGTTTATATGGAATTAAAGCGAGTAGTTGTAACTGGACTTGGTGCACTAACTCCATTAGGAAAAACCACCGAAGAATTATGGAATGGTTTGATTAATGGAGTTAGTAGTGCTGACTACATTAAAAATTTTGATGCTTCAAATTTTAAAACTCAGTTTGCCTGTGAATTAAAAAATTACGATGCAAAAGATTATTTTGATCGTAAAGAAGCACGAAAATATGATCCGTATGCACAATATGGCATAATTTCAGCCACGGAAGCAATTAAAGATTCGGAGCTTGACCTTGATAAATTTGACCACGACAGAGGTGGTGTTATCTGGGCAAGTGGAATAGGCGGATTGAACACTTTTACACAAGAAATTTCTCAATTTGCGATCAGCGGTGGCACTTATCGTTTTAATCCATTCTTTATACCTAAAATGATTGCAGATATTGCTGCAGGTCATATCTCAATAAAATATGGTTTTAGAGGACCTAATTATGCTACTGTTTCTGCCTGTGCTTCATCAGCCAACTCATTAATTGACTCCTATAATCTGATTCGCTTAGGTAAAGCTGATTTGTTCATTACAGGCGGTTCGGAAGCAGCAATTTTTCCGGGTGGAATCGGCGGTTTTAATTCAATGCATGCCATATCAACACGGAATGATGACCCTAAAACAGCATCCAGACCTTTTGATAAGGACCGTGATGGTTTTATTTTGGGTGAAGGTGGCTGTGCCCTTATTCTTGAAGAACTGGAACATGCTCTAAAAAGAGGGGCTAAAATTTATGCAGAAGTCGTTGGTGGCGGCCTTTCTGCCGATGCATACCACATGACCTCTCCACACCCCGACGGATTAGGTGCAAAAAATTGTATGAAATACGCACTGGAAGACGCAGGAATGAAACCTGAAGATATTGATTATATTAACACTCACGGAACCTCAACACCTCTTGGAGATATTTCTGAACCAAGAGCAATTGTCAGCCTTTTCGGAGAGCATGCTTACAAAATCAATATCAATTCAACAAAATCAATGTCAGGTCATTTATTAGGTGCTGCCGGTGCAATTGAAGCAATTGCAACAGTGCTCGCAGTAAAAAATGACATAATTCCACCTACAATTAATCATTTTACCGATGACCCCCAAATTGACAACAATCTGAACTTTACTTACCATAAAGCACAGAAAAGAGTTGTTAATGCCGCTTTAAGCAATACTTTTGGTTTTGGTGGACATAATGCTTCAATAATTTTTAAGAAATTCTAAGAATAAAAATTGAATTTGTTTTTTCCCCGATCATTTAAGGTTTATTTTTCTTCAGATAAACATTTATTTCAATCAATTAAAAATATTTTCGGATTCTATCCCCGCAATATTTTTTTATATAAACTTGCATTTTGTCATAAATCGGGTGCCCGTGAAACCCTCAAAGGGTTAAAAATCAGTAACGAACGACTTGAATATTTGGGTGATGCAGTTTTAAGTTCAATCGTTGCCGAATATCTTTTCAAAAAATTTCCGTATAAAGATGAAGGCTTTCTTACTGAAATGAGATCAAAAATTGTCAGCAGATCACAGCTAAACAAACTATCTTATAAACTTGGAATTGATAAGCTTATTGTGTCAGACCCCGATGCTAAAAGTCTAAACAAATCAATAAAAGGTGATGCTTTTGAAGCTATTATCGGAGCCATTTATCTTGATAAAGGATATAACTTCACAAAAAATATAATAATTGACCGTATTATCAAAGTTCATCTTGATATTGATGAACTTGAAAAGCAAGACATCAATTATAAAAGCAAATTGATTGAATGGATTCAAAAAGAAAAAAAATCTATTAACTTTCATATTGTGGACGAGGTGGGCAAAGGTTATAACAAGCAATATATTGTTGAGGTTTTAATTGATAATGTTTCTTTTGGCACCGGCCGGGATTATTCAATTAAAGGAGCCGAACAATTTGCATCTGAAAAAGCATGTAATAAAATATTTTCAGTTTGATGTTTGACGTTAATTGGTACTTGTGTTTTGTTATTTATATTTTTTTGTATCTTTAGCCTGAAAAATTAATTTTTAATGGTTAAAAAATTAATATTAAATATTGACTACAAACCTGAATATACCATAATCGGTATTTCAAGTCATTTAAAAGATTATCGCCTCTCGTTTAATATTAACAAAAAACTTAATTTTAAACTTAAAAAGCTCAGTGATCTTGTAATAATTAAAGGGAAAAATAAAAAAACCCAAAAATATTCTCTTTATCATTATGAACAACCTGATACTCAGAATATATTTTATTTAATATCAAATAATAATCCCAACGGTAAATTAATCCCTTCGCAAAAACAAACCGACTATTTTTTATTAATTAAGGATATAATTGATGATCAGAGAAAAAATATGATCGTTAAAACACTTAAAGCAATACGAAACGTTTTGATGGTATATGAAATTAACCCTAATACAATAAAAAATATTGACTCAATATTAACAGAGGTTGAATTACAGGGTTTGGATATTATGAAGAAAGAAAAATATTCTAAAAAGCAGACTTAAACTGTTTTAAAAATCTCAAATCATTTTCAAAGAATAATCTGATATCTTCAATTCGGTATTTTAACATTGTAATTCGTTCAATGCCCATACCAAAAGCAAATCCGGTATATTTTTTACTGTCGATTCTACAATTTTCCAAAACATTCGGGTCAACCATTCCGCAGCCTAAAATTTCAACCCAGCCAACATATTTGCAAATATTACAGCCTTTTCCTCCGCAAATATTACAAGAGATATCCATTTCGGCTGATGGTTCGGTAAACGGAAAATAAGATGGGCGAAAACGTGTTTTGGTATTTTCCCCGAAAAATTCTTTTGCAAAATAAAATAATGTTTGTTTCAGGTCGGCAAACGAAACATTTTTATCAATATATAAGCCTTCAATTTGGTGAAAAATACAATGTGCTCTTGCAGAAATTGCCTCATTACGAAAAACTCTTCCGGGATATATTTCCCTGATTGGCGGTTTGGTGGTTTCCATTGCACGAACCTGAACCGAAGAAGTATGAGTTCTTAAAGCAATATCCGGGTCTTTTTCAATAAAAAATGTATCCTGCATATCACGTGCAGGATGTTCTTCGGGGAAATTCAAAGCTGTAAAGTTGTGAAAATCATCTTCAATTTCAGGACCCTCGGCAACTGTAAATCCGATTCGGGTAAAAATATCAATAATTTTATTCCTTACAATTGATAATGGATGCAGGGTTCCAAGCTCAATAAAATCAACAGGCAGAGTAAGATCCTTGTCGGATTTGTCAGCAGTTTTGACATCTTCAAGCTCATCTCTCAAAAAGTTTACTTTTTCCTGTGCCTTGTTTTTTAATTCATTTAAAACACGACCAAATTCTTTGCGATGTTCTTTGGGTACATTTTTAAACTCTGTAAATAACCCGGTGATAACACCCTTTTTACTTAAAAGCCTAATCCGGAACTTTTCTAATTGTTCATTATTTTCAGCTTTAAAAGCCTTAATTTCTTCTAATAAACTTTGAATTTTATCTTTCATTACTTGTTATTCCAGAATTTCAATGGTCATTTTAATATCTTTAACCGGTTTATTAGGTTGTTCGGTTTTTACGGCAGCAATTTTATCAATAACATCTAACCCCTGTATTACTTCGCCGAAAACAGTATATTCACCATCAAGATGAGGAGTACCTCCAACTGTTTTATATGCCTCGCTTTGTTCTTTTGAAAAAGCTTTACCCAGTCGGTTACCATGCATTGTTAACTGGCTATCTGTATATTTTTGACCATGAACAATATAAAATTGCGACCCTGATGATTTTTTCTCCGGATTAACATTGTCGCCCATTCTTGCTGCTGCCAATGCGCCCTTTTTATGGAAATATTTAGGTATAAATTCAGCATCAATTAAATATCCGGGGTCTTGTCTGCCATTGGCATTAGAACCGCACTGTATCATAAAATCCTGGATTACTCTATGAAAAGGCGAATTCTCATACCATCCCTCTTTTACCAGTTTAATAAAATTATCTCTGTGTTTGGGAGTTTCATTATAAAGCATGGCTGTCATATCACCGTAATCAGTGTGAATAACAATTAATATTTCATTTCCCGACCGGTTGTTTTCCTGTGCATACATAGGCATTTCGATTAATGTAAAAACTGTTAATAATAAGAAGAAATATTTTTTCATGATAATGTTGATTTTTAATTTGTGCAAAAATACAAAAAGGCGTCAGATGTTTGACCTTTTCTTTTGTTTTTCAAGAAAACATTTTCTACAGAGTGGTTCGTAAGCTTCCTTCTCACCTAAAACAACCAAATTATCATCAGCTACGATACGATGCGAATATTGTGCAAGGTTACCACAAATCATACAAATAGCATGTACTTTTGTTACATACTCGGCTGTTGCCAATAACGAAGGAATAGGACCAAAAGGTTTGCCGAGATAATCCATATCAAGACCTGCAACAATTACACGCGTTCCGCTATCGGCAAGTTGATTGCATACTGCCGTTAGTTCGTCATCAAAAAACTGTGCCTCGTCAACACCAACTACATCAAAATCGTTAGCATACAGGATTATCTGAGCAGCAGTTTGCACAGGAGTTGAATGAATAGAAGTTGCATCGTGCGATACTATATTTTCACTATCGTAACGCTGGTCAATTATGGGCTTGAATATCTCAACTTTTTGCTTTGCAATTTTTGCCCGGTTCAGGCGACGAATCAGCTCTTCTGTCTTTCCCGAAAACATTGAACCGCAAATCACCTCAACCCAGCCATTGCGTTTTGAACCATCTGTTGATTTTTCTAAAAACATTTTAGAAATTTTAACTTAATCTTTTATATCTTTATCAACTATTTTATAATACAAAATTAATTAAATCGTTTAATAATTTTAGTTTATTCATAATTTTTTCAAATGAACAACAACAACATAAAAAAAGAAATTTCTGGTTTACTTGAAACCATTAGCGAACAGGCAGAAATAATTAAAAATCATCAGGAAAATATTCCTCAATTATATCTTGATATAATAAAAGAAAATATCAGGAAATTATACGAAAATATTCATAATCTTGATATATTAAACAGCAAACCGGATACTATTAGAGCTGAAACCAATAAAATTACAGATACCGGTATCAAGAATGAGATTAAGAAAAAGGAACCAATAGTTGAAATTACTCCCGCCCTCACTGAAAAGAAGATAAAAAAGGAAAAAGAAGAACCTATAAAAATCAAACCAGAAATTGTAAAGGATATTCAACGAGAAATTGCTACTGCTCCTGTTGAAAAAAAAGAACCGAAACCCCAAATCACTATAGAGAAAACAACAAACGAGAAAAATAATAAAACTAAAGAGCAGCCCGAAATAACCATCCCAAAAAAGGAAGAAACAACAATTGATATGTTTTCGGATAACACAATTTCGATTGGTGAAAAATTAATAGATAAACAGGATAAAAGTATTGCCGCTAAAATGCAAAAAGTTCAAATAATTGACTTGAGAACTTCAATCGGGATCAATGACAAATTTCTTTTTATCAATGAATTGTTTGAAGGCGACATGAAAAACTATAATGATGCTATTGATAAATTAAACTTATTTAATAACCTGAATGAAGCCATTGTATCACTCAACTTACTGAGAATTGAATATAACTGGAAAACAAATGATGAAGCATTTATTAAATTAAACGAATTGATTGAAGTCAAATATAAATAGGCACTTAGGTGAAAAAGTTTACCCCCGAATACTTGGGGTTGGGAACATCTTTTTTATCAAATTGTGTAAAAATAATGTTAAAAGTGGCAGACAGCAGTGGCAGTAGTCCTGAAACTTCGGGATGAATTTCCCTGCTACTGCTGCTGCAACTGCTACTTGTTTATAAATTTTCACCGAAGGTGGTTTTAGTTTTAACTCGTTTTCAAAAATAATATTGTTCCTAATGTCAAAACTCTACCTTGTTCCCACTCCAATAGGCAACCTTGAAGATATTACTCTTCGGGCGATACGGATATTAAAAGAGGCAGATATTATTTTAGCAGAAGATACCCGCAATACATCAAAACTTTTAAAACATTTTGAAATTGATAAAAAAATGATGTCGCATCATCAGTTCAATGAACATAAAGTTGTATCGGGTATTGTTGAAACAATTTCAGGAGGTAAAAGCATAGCATTAGTCAGTGATGCAGGAACTCCGGCAATTTCCGACCCGGGTTTTCTTTTAGTAAGAGAATGTATCAAGGCTGGCATTGAGGTTGAATGTTTACCTGGTCCTACTGCATTTATTCCGGCTCTTGTAAATTCAGGATTACCATCAGATCATTTCGTTTTTGAAGGTTTCTTGCCACACAAAAAGGGCAGACAAACAAAACTTAAACAATTAGCCGAACAGACATATACGATGATATTTTACGAATCACCTTTCAGATTAGTAAAAACACTGGAGCAATTTGCTGAACATTTCGGTCCGCAACGAAAAGCCTCAATTTCAAGAGAACTCACTAAAATCCACGAAGAAACCCAAAGAGGCTCCTTATCTGAATTAATTTTATATTACAAAAATAAAACCATTAAAGGCGAAATCGTTATTATTGTTAGTGGGGAAAAATTGTAACAATTTCATATTTATGTCGTCTAATTATTAAAAGCCATCTTGTCCATTGAATTTCTTTTCATTACCGAACATTGTGTACTAATACCGCACATTGTTATTAAATTGCTTAAATTGTATTTAACAGACAATCAATTGTTTATAAAATTGGCATAAGATTGGCATTATAAAACATAACCATCAATATAATTTCAAAATGAAAACAAAACTTTTATCACTAACAATTGGTCTGATGTTATGCGGTATATTTTCTTTTGGAGGTGGATTAGAAATTAAATTTGACGAAGTGCAATACATTGATAATATTCCATTTAACGCATCAACTGCCTTTGACAATTATTTCAGAGATTCGTTATTCATTCAAGAATGTTCGCTTAAAAATGAACAATTATCAGATGATAGTATTTCTAATATAAAAAAAAATAAAAAACCAGAATCTGATAACTTAATAATCATCAATCTGGAAGAAGAAGAATATATTGATGATATTCCTTTTGATACAAAACAAATTTTCCGGCAAAATATTACCTACCCCGAATTTGCAAGAAAAATGAATATTGAAGGAGTGGTTTTTGTTTGTTTTACATATAATGAAGATGGGTATATTGAAATTATATGTACAAACTCAAGTCATGAAGAATTTAATGAATATATCATTGAACAATTATCCAATATCAGATTAAGAAACGGATCTGTAAAAATTGGGAAAGAGTACTTTGCAAAATTTGATTTTAAAATTTTGTGATTGTAGTTTTATGTTAGTTAAACATTTTGTGCATTTAGGTCCTCCGTTGGGGGACCTTTTTTTTGTTTTATTTAAGATTAAAAGTAAAAAATGTTATTAATTTTATTAAATTTGCATCAAACAAAATCTATAGCTTATGAAAAAATTTTTACTATTAATTTTCGCAGCGGGTATATTTTATTCATCTTATGCCCAGTATAAGTTGGTCAGTATTCCTGATCACTTACAAAACAAAAAAGTTGAAGTTCTAAAATCCTCTCCCTCACTTAACGGGAATGGAACAACTGTTTCGATGATCGGACAAAAGTTAGAAGAAACCATTGTAGGGCAAACCATTTATGATTTGCAGACATACAGCTCAATGCACAAACGAATTTATGCCTATCCTGATGGTACAATAGGAGCGATATGGATGATGGCGTTTGATGCACCGGATTTTACTGACAGGGGAACAGGATACAATTTTTATGACGGAAACAACTGGAGCACCTATCCCTCTAATCGTATTGAAACAATGCGTGCCGGATATCCCTGTTATGTTCCTTTTGGAGAAAACGGTGAAATAGCAGTATCCCATTATTTAGCCGACCCATACTATGCTTTGGTTTTCAATAAAAGAGATGAAAAAGGGACAGGAGTGTGGGAAGGATTTTATTTATCCGGACCTGATGAAACGAGTATTGTTTGGCCCGAATTAATAACCAGTGGTACGGATAACTCTGTTATTCATGTTCTTGCCCGTACATATGGTGATATTTACATGGGACAGGATGGCGCATTGCTTTATTATCGTTCTTTTGACGGTGGTGACACCTGGGATATTGAGCATTATTTTTTCGAGGAACTCGGACCCGATTATTTTACAAATATCGATGCCGAATCATATTCATGGGCACAACCGAGAGGTGATACCATAGCTTTTTCCATAGGATTTACTCACCAAAACGGATACGTAATGAAGTCGTATGATAACGGCGATACATGGGAGCAAATTCTTGTTTACGAAAACCCATTCACTCCTTATGCTGGAGGTGAAACGCCAACATTTGGCGGTGGCGACGGTTCACACGCAATAGCCCTGGACTCTGATGGCAAAACACATGTTGCCTTCGGAAGAATGCGTTATGTTTATAATGATGAAAATTCATTATTATATTATCCGGCAACAGAAGGATTGATTTACTGGAACGAAACAATGTATCCTTTAGACACTACTATTATTAGTTCATATACGCTGGAATACCTGATAGAAGACGGATACCTGCTCGGATGGGCAATACCTTTTGAAGGAGATTCGACGATTATTGATTTTGGTTCATATGCTGCTTCTTTAACCTCCTTTCCTCAAATAAATATTGACAACAATGATAAAGTTTTTGCTATCTGGTCAGCTATAGCGCCAGGATTTACCAACGGAATTATGAACTACAGACATATTTGCGGAAGGGCTTCGCTTGACGGAGGATCAACATGGGAACCAATCAAGGATTTTAATACGGATATTATTTATATTTTCTCCGAATGTGCTTATCCCGGTATGTCTCCATTTTTCACAGGAAATAACATCCATTTTACTTTCCAACGTGATGATGAGCCGGGAATACATGTCTGGCTTAACGGTCATGCAATTGTATATAACGACATTATTTACATGAAGCACCCCACAAGTATTCTTACAGGAACAGGCGAACAAATCCCTGTACCTTCCAATGATTTTATTTTATCTCAAAATTACCCTAATCCATTCATAGACCGGACATTTGTTATCGTAGCATTGGAAAAAGACAGTTATCTTTCAATGAAAATTCTGAATGTAATGGGACAGGAAGTCAGGTACGTTGATTTTGGATTAGTTAAAAAAGGTGATTTCAGGTTCGGGATCAGAAAGGAGAATCTGCCCGGAGGCATCTATTATTATACTCTGAGTGATGGACAACAGAGTGTAACAAGAAAGATGATAATTCAAGGAAAGCTTTAAGTTAGACTAACGAGTGAAGAATATCATGTGAAAAAAACAAAGATAAAAGACCCTTTCCTTGAGAAAAGACTTATTAAATATGATGAATGGTTAAGTAAAGAGCGAATTTCTTATTCGTCGAAAGTTATTCCAGTCTCAGAGTCTCTTGAGGCAAAGCAGTGGGTTTTGCCGACCGAGCAGGCGGTGGTGATACTTCGTAATGCAAAATCAATAGCGGTTCAAAATTGTGAATGCAGGATGCATTACAAGAGGTGTGATAATCCATTAGAGGTCTGTCTGCTGATGAATGAAGTTGGAGATAAATTCGTTTCCAAAGGAGAAGCCCGTCATGTTTCTTTA